>NZ_JBVHQM010000014.1:54618-227879 GCF_055567415.1 Streptomyces sp. NPDC026575 | reverse complement strand
CGATAGCTCCGCTATCGAGACGCTCCGGCGCCTTGCGATGCACCGCACCAGACGCCGCGAGCTTCCCGACCCTGACCCATCGGACAGGCCCTAGCGGAAGATCCCGGTGTGCCCCAGGGAGTACCGCCCCGGCTGCGGGTAGACCGCGAGGCCGTGCGGGCCCTGGCCGACCGGGATCTTGGCCAGGGTCTTGCCGGTGCGGGTGTCCAGTGCGTAGACCTCGGAGTGGTAGCGGCCGGAGAGCCACAGGACCTTGCCGTCGGTGGACAGCCCGCCCATGTCGGGACTGCCGCCGCCGCGGATGTGCCACTTGCCGGAGAGCGCGCCGGTCTTGAAGTCGAGCAGGGAGATCGAGCCCTCGCCGCGGTTGGAGATGTACATGGTCTTCGAGTCGCGGCTGACGTAGAGGCCGTGGGCGCCCTTGCCGGTCGGCATCAGCCTGGGCCGGTCGAAGGCGTCGCCGTTGAGCACCCAGATGCCGTCGGCCATCATGTCGGCGATGTACCAGGTCCTGCCGTCCGGGGAGATCTTCACGTCCTGCGGCATGGCACCCTCGAACGGCAGTTTCTCCTTGCCGACGACCTCCATCTTTTCCGTGTCGACCTTCAGCAGCTCACCGGAGAACTCGCAGGAGACGATGAAGTACTTGCCGTCCGGCGAGAAGTCGGCGTGGTTGACGCCGGCGCAGCTGACCGGCACGGTCTTGCGGATCTCCATGCTGTGCGGGTCGCGGAAGACCAGCTGCCGGTCCATGGAGGCCATCACCACCGCGTACTTCCCGTTGGGCGTGAAGTACAGGTTGTACGGGTCGTGGACCTTGACGCGCTTGCCGGCCTTGCCGGTGGCGGGGTCGATCGGGGTGAGGTCGTGCCCCCGGTTGTTGTTGACCCAGAGCGTCTTCATGTCCCAGGACGGCACGACGTGCTGCGGCTGCACGCCGACCGGGATGGTCTCCATGACCTTGTACGTCTTCGGGTCGATGACGCTGACGGTGTCGGACCCGGTGTTGGGGACGTAGATCCGCGACGGGTAGCCCTTGACCTGCGGCGCCAGCCTGCCCGGGCGGTCCGCCGCGTACAGGTCGTGCTGGTCGAGCAGCGGCGGCATCCCGGGCAGGCCCGGTTTGGCGGCCTTGACCGGGGCGCGTTCGACCGGCGGGGGGCTCTGCGCGGCGGGCTTGGTCCCGCCGCTGCAGCCCGCCGCCACCAGCGCACAGGCCGCGGTGAGCAGCGCGGCCGCCCGGTGGCGAAGGCCCCGGCTCGGAAAGCCGGTCGGGGAATCGGTACGGTTCCGGTCAGCCATCAGGTCACTAGCTCCGTTGTCGTCACCGCGCGCAGACCGCGCCGGCGGAGGCCGTCGAGGATGGGGGGCAGCGCGGCCACCGTGCCGGCGTGCCCCAGGTGGAGGCTCACGACCGAGCCCGGCCCGACCGAGTCCAGGACCGTGCGCCGGACGGCCGGGGCACCGGGGTCGTTCGCGTCGAGGGAGTCCACGTCGTAGGACAGGACGTGCGGATAGCCGGCCTTGCGGGCCAGCGAGGTCACCAGCTCCGTGGCCCGCCGGGTCTGCGAGGGGCGGAACCAGCTGCCGATGGTGCCGGTGAGGGTGCGCAGCCGGTCGGCGCAGCGGACGATCTCGGCGTACGCCTCGGCGGCCGGCAGGGCGCAGATCGCGCGGTGGTGCATGGTGTGGTTGCCCAGCTCATGGCCGCCGTCGAGGATGCGGCGGGCCATCGCGGGCTGTTCGTCGAGCCAGTCGCCGACGGCGAGCACGGTGACCTTGGCGCCGGCCCGCTCGGCCTCGCCGAGCAGGGCGGTGGCCAGCCGGGGGTCGCCCGCGCCGTGGAAGGTCAGGGCGACGGCCCGCCCGTCGCGCGGTCCGTGCTCGATCTGTGCGCCCTGGCCGGGCACCCGGGTGGGCCGCCGGGCCGCGGGGGCGGGTGGGTGCCGGCCGGCTCCGGAGGGGCCCGGCCCGCGGACGGCCCGCGCGGCTCCGGGGTCCTCGGCCCGGTCCGGGGCGCAGCCCGCCACCAGCGCGCCGGCCCCCGCGGCCGAGGCGGCCGCGCGCAGCACGGAGCGACGATCCAGTGAAGTCACCACCCCATTAGAGAGGCAACTAATCCGAATTAGGGCGATATGCCCGATTCATCCGTGTACGTGTCGTATCAGGCATCGCCCGGGAGGGCCGCCCCGGGCGGCGGCCCGGTGCCTCAAGCGGGCCAGGCCGCGGCGAGCATCGCCCGTGTGTCGGCGAGGAGTTGGGGCAGCACCTTGGTGTGGCCGACCACCGGCATGAAGTTGGTGTCCCCGCCCCAGCGCGGGACGACGTGCTGGTGGAGATGGGCCGCGATCCCGGCGCCGGCGACCGTGCCCTGGTTCATCCCGATGTTGAAGCCGTGCGCCCCGGAGGCGGTGCGCAGCGCGGTCATCGCCCGCTTGGTGAACTCGGCCAGCTCGGCGGTCTCCGGGCCGTCCAGCTCGGTGTAGTCGGCGACGTGCCGGAACGGGACGACCATGAGGTGGCCGCCGTTGTACGGGTAGAGGTTCAGCACCGCGTAGACCTGCTCACCGCGCGCGATCACGAGGCCGTCCTCGTCCGACTTCGCGGGGATGGTGCAGAACGGGCAGCCGTCGTCGGCCCCCGGGCCGCTCGGTTTGTTCTCGCCCTGGATGTAGGCCATCCGGTGGGGCGTCCACAGGCGCTGGAAGGCGTCCTGCGTCCCGACTCCGATCTGCTGCTCCGGCTCGCTTGTCATACGGGCCAGCATATGGCTTCGTCCATTGGCAGCGTGTCGTTGGGGCGCACAGCGCCGACCGCTCCGCGATGCTGTGGCGATGGACCGGGAAGCGCGGCTGCGGGAGTGGGAGGAGCGGGCCGAGCCGTACCTCCTGGCCGCCTCGGTGCTCTTCCTCGTCTCCTACGCGGTCCGGGTCCTGAACCCCGGCCTCTCCCCCGGCTGGCAGGCATTCTGGGGCCTGGTCACCGTCGTGACCTGGGGCGCCTTCATCGTCGAGTACCTGGCCCGGCTGCTGCTCAGCGAGCACCGCCGGCGCTTCGTCCGCACCCGCTGGCTGGATCTGATCGTGACCGTGCTGCCCCTGCTGCGGCCGCTGCGGCTCGTCGAGACCCACGACCGGATGCAGCGCCGCAGGGACCATCCGCGGCTCGCCCTCGAAGCCCGCGTGATGACCTACACCGGGCTGACCTCGCTGCTCCTGGGCTTCGCCGCGAGCCTGGCCGTCTACCACGACGAGCGCCTCGCCCCGCACTCGACGATCACGACCTTCGGCGACGCGGTGTGGTGGGCCTGCTCGACCCTGACGACCACCGGGTACGGCGACGCCACGCCCGTCACCCCGCGCGGCCGGCTGACCGGCGTGGCGCTGATGTTCGTCGGCGTCGCCCTGGTCGGAGCGGTGGTGGGCTCGTTCTCGTCGTGGCTGGTGCGGCGCTTCCGAGTGGACGGCGAGACATGACGGGGCCCCGGGGAGCCGATCGCTCCCCGGGGCCCCGCGTCACCACCGGCCTCACACCTGGAGGCGGCGCTCCACCACGTCGAGGATCTCGGCGATCGCCTCGTCGCGCGGGATGCCGTTCTTCTGCGCCCCGTCGCGGTAGCGGAAGGACACCGCGCCGGCCGCCATGTCCTCGTCACCGGCGATGACCATGAACGGCACCTTGCTCTTCTGCGCGTTCCTGATCTTCTTCTGCATCCGGTCCGACGAGGAGTCGACCTCGACCCGCAGCCCCTTGGCCTTCGCCTGCGCGGCGAACTCCTGGAGGTAGGGCACGTGCGCGTCACCGATCGGGATGCAGGTCGCCTGCACCGGGGCCAGCCACGCCGGGAACACACCCGCGTAGTGCTCCAGCAGCACGCCGAAGAACCGCTCGATCGAGCCGAACAGGGCGCGGTGCAGCATGACGGGCTGCTGCTTGGAGCCGTCGGCCGCGGTGTACTCCAGGCCGAAGCGCTTGGGCTGGTTGAAGTCCACCTGCAGGGTCGACATCTGCCAGGACCGGCCGATGGCGTCCTTGGCCTGGACGGAGATCTTCGGCCCGTAGTACGCGGCCCCGCCCGGGTCCGGGACCAGCGGGAGGCCCTGCTTCTCGGCCGCCTGGCGCAGCGCCTCGGTGGCCTCCTCCCAGTCCTCGTCCGAGCCGATGAACTTGTCCGACTCGGGGTCGCGGGTGGACAGCTCCAGCTCGAATTCGGTCAGCCCGTAGTCGCGCAGCAGGTCGAGCACGAAGGTCAGGAGCGTGTCGAGCTCCTGGGGCATCTGCTCCTTGGTGCAGTAGATGTGCGAGTCGTCCTGGGTGAAACCGCGCGAGCGGGTCAGGCCGTGCACCACGCCGGACTTCTCGTAGCGGTAGACCGTGCCGAACTCGAAGAGGCGCAGCGGCAGTTCACGGTAGGACCGGCCGCGCGACTTGAAGATCAGGTTGTGCATCGGGCAGTTCATCGCCTTGAGGCGGTAGTTCTGCTCGTCGAACTCGATGGCCGGGAACATCGCCTCGCCGTAGTGCGGCAGATGCCCGGAGATCTCGAAGAGGCGCTCCTTCGAGAGGTGCGGGGTGTTCACGAACTCGTAGCCGGAGACCTCGTGCCGCCGGCGCGAGTAGTCCTCCATCACCTTGCGGACGACGCCGCCCTTGGGGTGGAAGACGGCCAGGCCCGGGCCCAGCTCCTCCGGGAACGAGAAGAGGTCCAGCTCCGCACCGAGCTTGCGGTGGTCGCGCTTCTCGGCCTCGGCGAGGAAGTCCAGATACGCCTTGAGCTCGTCCTTCGTCGGCCAGGCGGTGCCGTAGATCCGCTGCAGCTGCTTGTTCTTCTCGCTGCCGCGCCAGTACGCGGCGGCCGAGCGCATCAGCTTGAACGCGGGGATCACGCGGGTGCTGGGCAGGTGCGGACCGCGGCACAGGTCCTTCCAGCACAGCTCGCCGGTCTTGCCGTCGAGGTTGTCGTAGATCGTCAGCTGCCCGGCGCCGACCTCGGCGGAGGCGCCCTCGGCGGCGTCCGCGGCGGAGCCCTTGAGCCCGATCAGTTCGAGCTTGTACGGCTCGTCGGCCAGCTCCTCGCGCGCGGCGTCGTCGCTGACGGCCCGGCGCGCGAACTTCTGCCCGCGCTTCTGGATCTCCTGCATCTTCTTCTCGATGCGCTTGAGATCGTCCGGGTGGAAGGGGGTCTCGACGTCGAAGTCGTAGTAGAAGCCGTCCTTGATGGGCGGACCGATGCCGAGCTTCGCCTCCGGGAACAGCTCCTGCACGGCCTGGGCCATCACATGCGCGGTGGAGTGCCGCAGGATGTTCAGACCGTCCTGGGAGGTGATGTCGACGGGCTCGACCTCGTCGCCCTCGGCGACCTCGTAGGCCAGGTCCTTCAGCTCCCCGGCCACCCGCGCGGCGACGACACTGCGCTCGCCCTGGAAGAGGTCGGCGGCCGTAGTGCCCGTGGTCACCACGCGTTCTTCCCGCTCGGAATCGCGTTGGACGGTCACACGGACGTCTGACACCGGTCTCTCCTGACTCATGTCTCTTTCGCGACAGCGATTGCTGCGCAGCCGAATCGTACCGAGCCCGCGGACCCGACCGCGAAACGGATTCCGCGCACGGCGCCGTCAGGGGGTGTCGTCCAGCGGCCCGCCGCACGCCTCCTCGAAGAAGTCGAGATTCTCCTGGAGCGACTTCAGCAGACGGTCCCGCTCCGCCTCGTCGACCTGTACGGGCGTGACGTCGCGGCCGCCGGTGATCCGCCGGAAGCCGCCCCGGCTCTCCAGCCGCCCGCTGACCCTGATCGGCAGCCCCACCAGGTGGGCGTGCCCGGCGATCCGGTAGTCCTCCTCCCCCAGCGAGACCCGCACCTGCCCCACATCGGCGCCGGTGATCACCCGCAGCCGGACCGTGCCGGGGCCGCCGGGCCGCTCCCTGCGCAGCCGTACGACCGCGCCGGTCACCCGTACCGGCAGCGACGGCTCGTCGCGCACATAACGCTGGGCTGCCTGCTGGAGCGCGGGCAGGTCGCCGGGGGAGAACTCGACCGGCTCGGGGCGTGCCGGGCAGCCGGCCGGGGCGCCGGCGGCCGGTGACCACTCGACCGCGATCCGCACCCCCTCCGCATCGCGGACCAGCGCGATCAGCGCCTGGGCCAGTTCATGGCAGACGCCCAGCTCGACGGCCGCGTCGAAGGCCTCCATGCCGCCGGTGGCGCGCTGGTAGTCGGTGGCGTCGCGGGCCGCGTGCAGGGCCCGCTGCAGTCCGGTGACCGCCCCGCGCCCACCGCGCACCGGGACGAACGCGGTCAGCCGGCGCCCGCCGGCCGCCGGGCCGACCAGCACCTCGCCCATGAACCCCTCGGCCTGCCGCTTGTGCCGGGCGCCGTAGAAGCCGGCCCGCCCGTACGTGCCCAGCGCCCCTGCGATCAGCATCGAGCGGGCCGCGCCGCGCAGCTGCTCCTGGGCCACCCAGTAGGCGGCGCCCGAGCCGCTCTCGGAGACCTCGCGCTCCCAGCGCACCTCGTCGCTGGGCACCGCCAGCCCCACCAGCACCTCACGCGCGGAGGGAGCGGCGCTCTGCGCCAGCGCCGCCAGCGCCTCGGCGAGCAGCTCCGCGCTGTCGGGGAAGCGGCGGTCGTGCGGCACCAGCAGGCTGGTGCCGCCCACCCCGCCGGGCGGCGTCCATCGGGTGTAGTGGCCGGCGGCGCCGCCCCGGCGGCGCCAGCCGTGCCGGGCCAGCAGCGCGCCGAGCACCGCAGGGTCGAGCAGCGCGGGATCCAGCAGCCGCGCGTCGGGTTCATCGGTCGGCCGGTACATCAGGGTCTCCCTCCCGCCCCGACCCGCGTCATGATCTCGCAGAGCGCTCGGTCGTCGAAGATCCGCGTGGTCGGGATCCGCACAGTGGTCCTGCGCCGGCCGGTCACCGGATGGCCGGCCAGGTTCGTCCAGTAGCAGCAGTGCCGCAGTTCGAGGCGGTCGTGGGAGGCCCGCAGCCAGTCCTGCTGGGTCCGTGGGGCCAGCATCACGACAAGGATCTTGTGCACCGACACGGGCGTACGGGCGAGCTTGGCCAGGTGGTCGTTGTCGAGCGTGAAGGCGAAGGTCGGCCCCGGTGGGCGCGGGGCGGTCTGGTAGGTGCACTTGAGCTGCACCTTGATGGTGACCTCGTCGTCGACGGTGTGGCCCGGCGCGCCATGGCTGACGTGCCAGTCGATTCCGTTGTCCGGGAAGGGCTGCGCCAGCGAACATCCGGAGGCGGCGGCGACCGCGTGCAGATAGCCCACCTGGAGGGTCTCCATACAGGCAGTGGTGGCGAGTCCGCCGCGCTGCGGTGTGGTCCGCTGGGGCAGCAGCCCGCCCGGTTCGGGCTGCGCGAGCGTCATCGCTCAGGGCCTTCCGGGCTGGGGGGAACACCCCCACGATCGATGCGTCTGGGATGACGGGAAGGCGGCGGATCGCGCGGCCCGTCACTGTGGTTGTCTCCGCGTCAAGTGCTCCGCAAACAACGGCGGTTCGACCACCGGGTGGCTCGGGTATCACCAGCTCGGGTGGTATGCGCTGCCATCCCCCGTACAAGCACGAGGAGTTGGGATGATGCCGTGCTGGTATGACGGTCCGCTTGCCGCCTTCGACACCGAGACGACGGGCATCGATGTCGAGCGAGATCGCATCGTCTCCGCGGCCCTGGTGGTCCAGGAGACCCCGCGCTCGACGCCCCGCACCACCCGCTGGCTGATCAACCCCGGCGTCGAGATCCCGGAAGCCGCGACGGCGGTGCACGGGCTGACGGCCGACCATCTCGCCCTGCACGGCCGCTGGCCGGCGCCGGTGCTGGAGGAGGTCGCACGCGCCCTGGCCGCGCAGTCGGTGGCCGGCCGACCGCTGGTGGTGATGAACGCCCCCTTCGATCTGACCCTTCTGGAACGCGAGTTGAAGCGGCACCGCGCCAGCTCGCTCAACGCCTATCTGGGCGCGCACCCGCTGTGCGTCCTGGACCCCCGTGTCCTCGACAAGCACCTGGACCGCTATCGCAAGGGCCGCCGCACGCTCACGGACCTGTGCGCGCATTACGAGGTCGAGCTGACCGACGCGCACGAGGCGGCCGCCGACGCGCTGGCCGCACTGCGCGTCGTGCGCGCCCTGGGCCACCGCTTCGCCGACCGGCTGGAGGGCCTGCACCCGGCGGAGCTGCACACCCGCCAGGCGGTCTGGCACGCGGCCCAGGCCCGGGGGCTGCAGGCGTGGTTCGCCCGCACCGGCAGCTTCGAGGCGGTCGATCCGCATTGGCCGCTGCGTCCCGAACTCCCGGCCGCCGCCTGATGACACCTCAGGAATTCCGCACTCCGCCCGGCAAAGGCCCACTACCGGACGGGAATTCGGCCCGCGGCATTCCGCCGACAAAAAAACCGGGCCACCTTTTGGTGGCCCGGTTCTTGATCCCGGTGGGCGATACTGGGTTCGAACCAGTGACCTCTTCGGTGTGAACGAAGCGCTCTCCCACTGAGCTAATCGCCCGGGTGTCGTCGGGGTTTCCCTCGCGAACGACCTGAACAATACAGGTCGTCCGGGCCTTCCATCAAATTCCTGTCAGCCGCGAGCCAGCCGGGCGGCCAGACCCCGCCGCCCGGCCCGCATCATCAGCGCGTGATTGGCCACGAACAGCGGGCGCCCCACCAGCGCGAACCGCCGCAGCAGCGGCTTGTGGACCTCGACGTCCTGATCGAATACGGCCCGGGTGCCGCCGCCGGCGGGCCGCACCGTCCAGCGCGCCCACCCCGCCAGATCCCCCCGCATCGCGATCTCCAGCAGCCCCGCCTCGGGGTCCCGCACCCGCTCGGTCGCGGTGACCTCAAGGTCGTAGGGCAGCAGCGATCTGAACCGGGCGGTGCCGCTGCGCTCGTCGAGCGCGGTCACCTCGCGGACCTGCGGCCACCACCGGGGGTAGTCCTCGGCCTGCGCCAGGGCGGCATAGACGGCCGCCGGCGGGGCGTCGAGCAGCCATACGCTGCGAAAGCGGTAGTGGTGCAGCCGGCGCGACCAGTCGGGCATGGGCCCAGTGTGCGCCTCGCGGCCGCGCGCGCCCAACAACTGCGACGGCCCGGAGACTTGAAAGTCTCCGGGCCGTCGTCCGGGGTGGGCGATACTGGGTTCGAACCAGTGACCTCTTCGGTGTGAACGAAGCGCTCTCCCACTGAGCTAATCGCCCGGGCGCACCGCCAACATTACCGCACGTCGGCGGGCACTCATGACCATGGGCCGGGCCGCTCGGGCCCAGCGCGGCCGGAACGGCGCCAGGTCACTCGGAGACGTTCCAGGGCATCGCGAAGCCGAACTTCCACACATAGACCGCGAGCACCGCCGCGATGATCACCACGCCGATGGTGGTGAGAATGATGTTGCGGCGCCGCACCTTGGGGTCGAGCGCCTTCTGGGCGGCTTCGGTGACCTTTCGCTTGGTCCACCGCAGCACCAGCTGCGCCCAGACGAATTCCGTCGCCCAGATCGCCATACCGCCGAAGATCACCAGCCAGCCGGGGCCCGGCAGCGGCAGCATGATCACGCCGGCCACGACGACCGCGAGACCGACGACGAAGACCCCGACCTGCCAGCTCATGTGCAGCGGCCGGGAGCGCTTGATGAAGTGCGGCGCCCGCGATCCCAGCGGCTGCTCGGCCGGCACGGCATCCTCCTCGGCGACTCCCGGCCCCCCGTTACTCTGCGTATTCATACTGCCAAACTTACCGGACGGGATCACTCCGCGGAATTACCGCCGAGGACGATCTCGCAATCCGCCGTAAGAGGTACCTGAAACCACTCAAAACCGTCAGAGGGGTTTACAACGGCACCGTAGGTGGCATGTCGATTTCGCCGACGTGCGAATCCCCGAGCGCACACTGAGCGAAAGGCCCTGGCGCTTATGAACACCACGGTCAGCTGCGAGCTGCACCTGCGCCTCGTTGTGTCGAGCGAGTCCTCACTGCCTGTACCCGCGGGCCTGCGGTATGACACGGCCGATCCCTATGCCGTGCATGCCACCTTCCACACCGGAGCCGAGGAGACCGTCGAGTGGGTTTTCGCCCGCGACCTCCTCGCCGAGGGTCTGCATCGACCCACCGGCACCGGAGACGTCCGCGTATGGCCGTCCCGGAGCCACGGGCAGGGCGTTGTCTGCATCGCCCTGAGTTCCCCGGAAGGCGAAGCACTGCTGGAGGCGCCCGCACGGGCCCTCGAGTCGTTCCTCAAAAGGACCGATGCCGCCGTACCGCCCGGTACGGAGCACCGGCATTTCGATCTCGACACCGAGCTCTCCCACATCCTGGCGGAGAGCTGAGACGCGGAGCGGTAACCGAAAGCACTCATCCGCTCACACTTGCGACCGTCCGACTCGGGGAGACGGCGCAGGACCGACAAGTTCATACGGCACACTTCGGCGTCGTCGCCGCGGGCCCACCGCGGAGACGGCGCTGGAGCTTGTTCCCGGCGCTGTGGAGCTTGTTCCAGACGCTTGGGGAGCTTGTTCCAGACGCTAGAGTCGGCGACCATTCGGCAACGACACCGGGCGGCACCCGTCCGGCCTCATGCGGCCAGGGAGCGGAACCGTGATGATCACCCATGACACCCGGTGCGCACTGGACGCGGTCGTCGACCTGCTCAACACCGCCCCGGAGGGCGAAGGGCCCGGCGCGCCGGACAGCCTGACCGACCTGGAGTCCCTGGAGGACTTCGTACGGCGCAACGACGTCAGCGGGGTGGGCGCACTGGGCCCCGGCGATCTGGCGGCCGTACGGGCGGTCCGGGCGCGGTTCGCCGACGTCTTCGCGGCCGAGGACGACCGCACCGCGGCCGAGCGGCTCAACGCGCTGGTGGCCTCGGCGGGCACCACACCGCAGCTGACCGATCACGACGGGTACGACTGGCATGTCCACTACTTCGCGCCGGACGCGTCGGTCGCCGACCATCTGGCCGCGGACGGCGGGATGGCGCTGGCCTTCATCGTCGTCGCCGGCGAGCGCGAGCGGCTGCGGTACTGCGAGGCACCGGACTGCCGGCACACCTTCGTCGATCTCTCCCGCAACCGCTCCCGGCGCTACTGCGACAGCCGCACCTGCGGAAACCGCCTGCATGTCGCGGCCTACCGGGCACGGCGGCGGGAGGCCGCGGGCTGACTCCCGTCATGGCGGGGCGGTGGAGCACGGCCGGCCTCACAGGATGAAGAGGTCGTGTACGGCACCGAGGAGGAGCAGGAAGCCGATGACGGCGAGGAAGAGCATCAGCGGCGGCTGGGACAGCGCGAACAGGCAACCGCGCGGTTCGGCGGACGGGGCGTCGTCTTGGGCGAGGGCGCACTCATCGTTCATCTCGCGCGCATCATGACGCAGATGATCGTCTGACTACGCCCAATAAGCGTCTCAGCAGTGGTAGTTCATCAGATCCCGTGCTTTTTCAGGATCGCTTCGATGTCCGAGAAGTCATCCTTGGGTGCACTGCCCCCGCCCTGCGGGGCCTTCGCCTTGGCGGGCGCGCGCCCGGCGCCGAGGGACGGTGCGGAGGCGGCCGGCGCCACCGCGTCCGGCTTGGCTGCCGCCGCGGACCTGCGCTCCTTGCGGCCGCCGAGCCCGCCCCTGCGGCGCTCCACACCCCGGCTGACCATGAACAGCACGGCGGAGAGCGCGAGCAGGCCGAAGCCGGCCCAGACCGTGGGCTTGAAGACGATGCCGGTGAGCCAGTCGATGACGCCGGTCATCACCAGCCCGATGGGGATCAGCGAAAAGGCGGCGATACGGGTCGCGGCCAGGAACCGCTTGCGGTACGCCGTCAGGGCGGCGATGCCCAGGCCCGCCGCCGACACCGCGGCACAGACGGTCGAGGTCAGCATCCGGTCCTCCTGCCGGTGGATGGGCGAGCAGGCTGCGCTCTGCTCCCTTCCATCCTGCCTTGTCCGGCCCCCCGTCGGCCATGTTCCGGTACGGCATCAGGGACATCTCGGGGTCGCGGTCCTCCGCAGGTCCCAGTTCGGCCGGCCGGCGCCGGGCTGGAAGACTGGCCCCATGAACGACGCCACCACCTCCGCCCCCGTCCGTCCCGTCCTGGACGTCTGGTGCGAACTGCAGTGCCCGGACTGCCGCACCGCCCTCACGGACCTGCGGGCGCTGCGCGAGCGCTACGGCGACCGGCTGGACATCCGGCTGCGCCACTTCCCCCTGGCGAAGCACCCGCACGCCTATGTGGCCGCCCAGGCCGCCGAGGAGGCCATGGAGCAGGGGCAGGGCTGGCCGTACGTCGAGGCGGTGCTGGCGCGCACCGAGGAGCTCGGCAAGCGCGGCGAGAAGCTGCTGCTGGAGGTCGCCGGGGAGCTGGGGCTCGACACCGAGGAGCTGGACACCGCGCTGATCGACGGGCGGCATCTGCTGATCGTCGACGCGGACCAGGCCGAGGGGAAGGCGATCGGGGTGACCGGCACCCCGACGTATGTGATCGGCGACGAGCGGCTGGACGGCGGCAAGAGCCAGGACGGCCTGCGCGCCCGCGTCGAGGAGATCGCCGACCGTCTGCTGGCCGAGCAGGGCTAACGGGTGTCCGATGGGGCGGGGGCGGGCCCGGCCATGATCCACCGGAGCGGTCGCTGAGCCCGGTGCCGGGGGTGTGCCGGCCCGCTCACAGGATCGGCTTCCACAGCAGGTGCGCCCTGGGCCGGTAGCCCAGCGAGTCGTACAGACCGCGGGCCGGCGCGTTGTCCGCGTAGACGTTCAGGCCGAGGCCGGTGCACCCCGCGGCCAGGCTCTCGCGCTCGGCGACCAGCATCAGGGTGCGGCCGTGGCCGCGCCCGCGGTGGCCGGGCGCCACCTGGACGTCGACGACATAGCCGCCCGGCTGCTGCGGCATCCGCAGCGCGACCCAGACGCTGCCGACCTCCGCGCCGTCGTGGACGAGGACCCGCAGCACCTGGTCGGCGGTGGCCGCGCCGTCCGGCAGCAGCGCGCGATGGGCCGCCAGCGCGCTCTCCTCGGCGCGGTCGCGGGACATCCCCTGCCCCAGCTGGGTACGGACGTACTCGGCGAGCGCGGCCTCGCGCCAGCCCGGGTACTCCGCCTCCTCCAGCGGCCGGTCGCGGCTGCCCTCCGGCAGGCGGGGCGGCCCGGCCAGCGGCTTGCTCATCGTGCGGCTGCGCTCGGTGTAGCCCAGGGCCGCCGCGAGCCGCAGGGCGGCCTCGGCCTCCGCCGGGACGGTCAGCTCGATCTGCCGGCAGCCCCAGCCGCGCAGCACCTCCTCGGCGGCGAGCGCGGCGACGGTGGCGCGGCCGCGGTGCCGGTCCGCCGGGTCGATGTTCAGGTACCCGATCCGGCCGGCCGTCGGGCCGAAACGGGCGTCCGTCGCCAGGTGGATCCCGCCGACCCGGCGGCTGTTGACGCAGACGTCGTACCGGCGGGCCCGGGTGCCGTCGTCCTGTCGTTCTTCCGGTCCGGCGGGGCGCAGCGTAGTGGTCACGAGGACTTTCTACTCGCCCCGCGCGGGCCCGTCATCACCGCGGATCGAAGTCGGCGGCGGAGTACTCGTCGAAGATGCGCATGGCGTCCGCGGTCACCGGGCCCGGGGTGTCGGCCAGTTGGCGGCCGTCGATCCGGGTCACGGCCTGCACGTCGCGCAGGGTGGAGGTCAAGAAGATCTCCTCGGCCCGCTCCAGGGCGTCCAGCGGCAGATCGGTCTCCTTGGCGCCGGCCCAGGCGATGGTCAGGGCGCGGGTGATGCCCGCGAGGCAGCCGGAGTGCAGCGGCGGGGTGTGCAGTTCGCCGTCCAGGACGACGAAGACGTTGGAGCCGGTCCCCTCGCAGAGCGCGCCGACGGTGTTGGCGAACAGCGCCTCGGAGGCGCCCCGTTCGCGGGCGCGGGCCAGCGCGACGACGTTCTCGCCGTACGAGGTGGTCTTCAGGCCGGTGAGCGCACCGCGTTCGTTGCGGGTCCAGGGGACGGTGACGGCGGCGGTGGTGTCGGGGCGGCGCTCGGTCGCGGAGAGCGCGATGACCAGGGTGGGGCCGGCCTCGCCGCGGTCCGAGCCGAGCGGGGAGACGCCGCCGGTGTAGGTGATCCGCAGCCGGCCCAGCGCCATCGGGTTGGCGTCGATGACGGCCTCGCAGCCGCGCCGCACCTCGTCCAGGTCGGGGTCGGGCAGGCCCAGACCGCGGGCGGAGGTGGTCAGGCGCTCCAGATGGCGGGTGAGGGCGAAGGCGCGTCCGTGGTCGGCCTTGATGGTCTCGAAGACTCCGTCGCCGACCGTCAGCCCGTGGTCGAAGACCGAGACCCGGGCGCTCTCGGCGTCCCGCAGTGCCCCGTCGAGCCAGATCCTCATCGCTTTCCTCCACTCACCTCATGCAGCCCCGACGCTACCGCGAGCAGTCGGCCGGCCTTCAACTCCGTCTCGGCCCACTCCCGCTCCGGATCGGAGTCCCAGATGATCCCCGCACCGGCGCCGAAGCGGAGCACCGGTCCGCCGGGCGGGGTGCGGTCCAGCCAGAACGTGCGGATGCCGACGGCGAGCTCGCCGGTGCGGCGGTCGGCGTCGACCCAGCCGATGCCTCCGCAATACGGGCCGCGGGGCGCGGTCTCCAGCTCGTCGATGATCCGCAGCGCGCTGGACTTGGGGGCGCCGGTGACCGACCCGGGCGGGAAGGTGGCCGCCAGGAGGTCCGCCCAGGCGGTCTTCTCGTTGGCCCCGTCCAGCTCCCCGCTCACCGTGGAGACCAGGTGGACCAGGCCGGGGTGCTCCTCGACGGCGCAGAGTGCCGGGACGGTGACCGTGCCGGTGGCGCAGACCCGGCCGAGATCGTTGCGGACCAGGTCCACGATCATCACGTTCTCCGCCCGGTCCTTCTCCGAGAGGTCGGCCGCGGTCCGGCCGGTGCCCTTGATGGGGCCGGAGGAGACGGTGCGGTCGTCGCGCCGCAGATACAGCTCCGGGGAGGCGCTGGCGATCTCCACGCCGTGGTCGGGCAGCCGGATGGTGCCGGCGTACGGGGCGGGGTTGCCGCGGGCCAGGACTGCCGAAAGCGCGTCCACGTCGGCGCGGGCGGGGTCGGGCAGCGGCGCGGTCAGTACCCGGCAGAGGTTCACCTGGTAGACGTCGCCGGCCGCGATGTGTTCACGGACGCGCCGTACGCCGGCGGTATAGGCGTCGCGGTCCAGGGAGCTGGTCCAGGCGGTGGGGGCGGGGCCGCACCAGCCGTCGGGGGCGGGCGCGTCCGCGGCCGTGGCGGGGCGTACGTCGGCGAAGCGGGCGCACACCACCGAGCCCTCGAAGTCGGCGGTCACGGCCCACCAGCCAGTGGAGTCCAGGGCCGCGGGGTCGCTGGTCACATCCCGCAGGCCGGTGGCTATCAGGCCGCCGAAGCGGGCCATCGGAGCGAAGTCATGCACGTCAGCGAGTCTATGGCGGGGACCGCCGAGCCGCCTGTGCCGAGCGTGCAGCGCAGCACGCTGCACAAACGCGTTTTTGTACTGGCCCCGGAATCCGCTAGAGTTCAACACGTCGCCGGGACGCGCAAGCGCCCCGGAGGCGGAGTAGCTCCCCGACGTAGTCTGGGAGAGACACCTGCGGACGTAGCTCAGTTGGTAGAGCACCACCTTGCCAAGGTGGATGTCGCGAGTTCGAGTCTCGTCGTCCGCTCGATGTGGGGGATCTTCCCGAACCCCCTCACTCCTGGTGGAGTGGCCGAGAGGCGAGGCAACGGCCTGCAAAGCCGTCTACACGGGTTCAAATCCCGTCTCCACCTCCAAGGACGATTAGCTCAGCGGGAGAGCGCTTCCCTGACACGGAAGAGGTCACTGGTTCAATCCCAGTATCGTCCACTGGTCCGGCTCCACCGGGCCCCCGCGCGATTAGCTCAGCGGGAGAGCGCTTCCCTGACACGGAAGAGGTCACTGGTTCAATCCCAGTATCGCGCACGCAGCTGCGGATCTTCGTGATCCGCGGTCCCGAGGACGATTAGCTCAGCGGGAGAGCGCTTCCCTGACACGGAAGAGGTCACTGGTTCAATCCCAGTATCGTCCACACTCAAGCCCGAGGGCCGGAGCATCTCGCTCCGGCCCTCGGGCTTTGTACGGGCTCGTTCAGGACGAGAACAGCATGTGGCCGAAGCTGCGGTGGTGGCCGTGGTGCCCATGGTGACCGTGGTGGCCGTGGTGCGGGGCGCCCCAGGCGGGGGCGGCCGGGTATGCCTGCGGGGCGGGCGGCGGCGGGGCCTGCTGGGTCCACTGCGCCTCAAGGCGGGTCAGCGCCTCCAGCTCGCCGTAGTCCAGGAAGATCCCCCGACAGCCGGCACACTGCTCGATCTGCACGCCATTGCGCTGGTATGTCTGCATCGGTGCATGGCACTTGGGACACTGCATCGTCGGCTCAACTCCCGTTATCGACTTCCGCTCACGGCGGCGCCGCCCGAACGGTCTCCCGGCGGCGAGGTGTTCACCCTACGACGCGGCCGGCGGGCCCCAACTGCTGAGGCAGGGAAGTCATCCGGGCACAGGCGTCGACGAGCGCGCACTCGACCTCGTCCAGGGGGCGGGCCGCGGCGGCGGCCTTGGCGACGGCGAGCGCGGCGGTCTGCACCGTCAGGGCGCGGGCCGGTATCTCCAGGTCGGGCCAGGGGTCGCCGTCGGCGCGTACGGCGCGGCCGCCCGCGGCGCGGTAGGCGGCCAGGAAGCGGGCCCAGACGTCCGGGGCGAGCAGGCCGGTGGCGAACCAGGCGGCGGGGCGGGCCAGGTCCCAGGCGCCGTCGCCCAGGCCCAGGTCGTCGATGTCTATCAGGAGCCAGGGGCCGTCCGCGGCGGGGTGACGGACGAGCTGGCCCAGATGCAGATCGCCGTGGCAGAGGATGCCGGTCTGCGGCGGTGGGGCGGCTCCCCGGGCCCACGGCGGGAGCAGGGACCAGGCGCGGGCCGTGACCGCGGCGGCCGCGGGGAGGTTTCCGGGACCGGACGCCGGTGTACGGGGCGCGGGGAGCGGGCCCGCGGCGGACTTGGACGTCAGGGCACTGCGCATACGGGCCAGCGCGCGAGCGGCCTTGGCGGGGCCGCGCATCGGCGGGACGGGGCCGGGCAGTTGGCGCGGATCGACGCCGTGCAGCCGGGCCAGCAGCCGGGCGGCGTCCTCCCAGGGGGCGGCGTCCGGGTCGTCGGGCGGGACCGGGCTGCCGTAGGGCCAGTGGGTGACCGCGCGGCCGTCGCCGGTGCGGGTGAGGAGGCCGTCGGGGGCGGTGACCGGGAGCGGGGGCAGCAGGATGCCGTGCAGGAGGGGGTGGGCGGCGATGCGCAGCCGGGCGGCGAGGTCGCGGAGGTCGGCGTCGGGGGCGTGGGTCTTGATGACCGTGCGGCCGCTGCGGACGACCGTGCCGTCGGGGCGGTCGGCGAGCACCTCGGGCGCGGTGGCCGGGGCGGCGGTGCGGCCGGACGGCGGTGCGGTCATGGTTCCCCCTCCCCGGGGCCGCCGCGGGCGGATGTGCCGTGGGTGGTGGTGCGCAGGGGTGCGGCCCGGCCTCGGATCGTACGCGCGGAGCGGACACGGCGCGCGGGGCGGGACCGGTCGGGCGGCGGGACCTGCCGGGCGACAGGATCGGTCGGGCGGCGGGACCGGTCGGGCGGCGGGACCGGTCGGGCGGCGGGACCGGTCGGGCGGCGGGTCGGGAAAGCTCGAAGGCCGGGCATCTCCCCAGATGCCCGGCCGTTCGTGCCGTCCGCCGCACCCCCGTCCCCACGGGGTTTTCGGCCGGAGTCCCCCGTCCGGGCCGCTCTCCCGGTCCTGGGGTGCCGCTCAGCGCCCCAGCATTCCGGCCACGGACGACGCCTGTGTGATGACGGCTTCCCAGCCGCCGAAGACCACGGCGAGAACGATCGCCAGCGGCACCACCATGGCCACCGCGACGAGGGGATGGCGGGTGCCCGAGGACTGCTGGCCGCCGAGCGTCGAGGCGAACCTGCGCCCCTGCGCCCGAAGCGCCGTCAGTCCTGAGATCCGATCCATCGTCCCGCTCCCGTCGTGTTCGGAGCGGCGGGCGTCTGACCTCGGGGGACGAGTGCTGCGCCCGCCGCTTGGAGACAACACTAGGCACGCGGAGGGCGGCGGGCATCATGCCGTCGTACCTATTGGTCGGCCTCCAGGAGGATGACGGAACGGCTCCTCGTGTACTCCCCTGGGTGGAGACAGGGCACGGCGGACCTGGGGACATCCCCCAGGGGACGCGGCCGATCCCCCGGCCGCGGGCCCTCGCAGGCGGCCTGGGCGTGACCTCTCTCACGTCGGCCGCTCCCCCGCGCGGCACTCTCCCGCCCCCGCGGCGCGCTCGTCCCGCCGGGCCTTCCACCGCCCGGGACGCGTCCGCGGCGTCCCGCGCCGTCCTGTACCGCTCTCCTTTCGCTGCGTCAATCTCCTTTCCGCTACTGACCATTGGGATCACACAGGGGAATTCGTGGCGTACGACGGCCGGTTCCCTCCCGCGTTCCGAGGATCGCACCCGCCACCGACAATCCGGTCGCCGACGCATGCGCGGCCTATCAGCACAGCGAGCCGTCAATCCGTAAGCTGTGCCACGTCAGACGGTTGGCAGCGGAGGGGTCTTCCCCACCGCAGGTAGGGGACGGACATGGCGATGATGCGGCTCCGACGCGAGGACCCGCGTGTCGTCGGGACGTTCCGGCTGCACCGCCGGCTCGGCGCCGGCGGGATGGGCGTGGTCTATCTCGGGTCGGACAAGCGCGGCCAGCGGGTGGCGCTGAAGGTGATCCGGCCGGACCTGGCGGAGGATCAGGAGTTCCGCTCGCGGTTCGCCCGCGAGGTCTCCGCGGCCCGCCGGATCCGCGGTGGCTGCACCGCCCGCCTGGTGGCGGCGGATCTCGACGCCGACCGCCCGTGGTTCGCCACCCAGTACGTACCGGGGCCCTCCCTGCACGACAAGGTCAACGAGGAGGGCCCGCTGTCGCCGGCGCAGGTCGCCTCGATCGGCGCGGCGCTGTCGGAGGGACTGCTGGCCGTGCACGACGCGGGAGTGGTGCACCGCGACCTGAAGCCGTCCAACATCCTGCTGTCGCCCAAGGGCCCGCGCATCATCGACTTCGGTATCGCCTGGGCGACCGGCGCCAGCACACTGACGCATGTGGGTACGGCCGTCGGCTCGCCGGGCTTCCTGGCGCCCGAGCAGGTGCGCGGCGCCGCCGTGACGCCGGCCACCGACATCTTCGCGCTGGGCGCCACCCTCGCCTACACCTGCACCGCCGACTCCCCCTTCGGGCAGGGCAGTTCGGAGGTCATGCTCTACCGCGTGGTCCACGAGGAGGCGCAGCTGGCCGGGGTGCCGGACGCGCTGGCCCCGCTGCTCGCCTCGTGCCTGGCCAAGGACCCGGCGGACCGCCCCAGCACCCTGTCGCTGTCGCTGCGGCTCAAGGAGATCGCGGCCCGTGAGGCGCACGGCCTGTCCGGTGGTCCGATGGAGAACGGCGTCGGCACCGGGGCGGGTTGGGGCCGTACGGAGCGCCGCCCCTCGGACCGCCCGACCGGGCAGCGCGCCGAGGAGTACTCCCGGCAGCGCACCGAGCGGGGGACGGCGGGCTCGTCGGCGCCGCGTTCGCACCCGTCGCGCCCTTCGGCGCCGCGGGACTCCGCCGCCCGGCCGGCCGCTCCGGCATCGGGCGCGGGGAAGAACCAGCGGACCGGCGGGCGCAACGGGCGGCGGGGCCCGGCGGCGCGGCCCACGGGCCGAAACGGTTCGCGTACGCCGGTGCGCACGGGAGCGGGCGGGCGCCGGCCCGGCCCCGACCGGCGGCTGCTGCGCCAGCGGGTCATCGTGTTCGTGGTGGTGACGCTGCTGGTGGCGCTCGGTATCGCGGCGGCCCAGGGATGCCAGGGCCCGGCCCACGCGGTGGGGGTGGAGCGGCAGCTGCCGGCCGCGCCGCACGGGGGCGCGGAGCGGCCCTACGGGGTGGGGGAACAGAACCCTTAGGGGGTGCGAGGGCCCCCTGCGGGCCTGCAACGGGGTGGGGGCGGGGGATATTCCCGTCCGTCAGGCGGGGCGGCCGGTCGTCACGGCGTAGAACGCCACCGCGGCGGCCGCACCGACGTTGAGCGAGTCCACGCCGTGCGCCATCGGGATGCGGACCCATTCGTCGGCGGCCCGCAGGGCACCGGTGGTCAACCCGTCGCCCTCCGCGCCCAGCATCAGGGCCGCGCGCTCCAGGGTGTGCGGGGCGGCCTCGTCGATGGCGGTGGCCTTCTCGGCCGGGGTGAGCGCCAGCAGCTTGAAGCCCGCTTCCCGTACGACGGACAGATCGCGGGGCCAGCTCTCCAGACGGGCGTACGGCACGGAGAACACCGCGCCCATGGAGACCTTCACCGAGCGGCGGTAGAGCGGGTCGGCGCAGTCCGGGGAGAGCAGCACCGCGTCCATGCCGAGGGCGGCGGCGCTGCGGAAGATCGCGCCGATGTTGGTGTGGTCGTTGACCGCCTCCATGACCACGATGCGGCGGGCGGCGGCGAGCAGTTCGCCGGCCGCGGGCAGCGGCTTGCGCTGCATCGAGGCCAGCGCGCCGCGGTGCACGTGATAGCCCGTCACCCGTTCGGCGAGGTCGGGGCTGACGGCGTAGACCGGCGCCGGGACCTCGTCGATGACATCGCGCATGACGTCGACCCACTTGGCCGAGAGCAGCATCGAGCGCATCTCGTAGCCGGCGTGCCGGGCGCGCCGGATGACCTTCTCGCCCTCGGCGATGAAGAGCCCCTCCGCGGGCTCGCGCCGGCGCCGCAGTTCGACGTCGGTCAGGCCGGTGTAGTCGGCCAGCCGCGGGTCGTCCGGGTCGTCGACGGTGATGATTTCTGCCACGGGGAGATAGTGCCTTGTCGGTGTCGAGGTTCCAATGCCGCGTCCGGGATCGGTTACCTGTGGGTAGCGGCGGCGCCTACGGTGACGACGTCCCCGATGACGATGACCGCCGGGGGGCGGACGCCCTCGGCCCGTACGGTCTCGCCGAGGGTCGCCAGGGTCGCGTCCACCCGGCGCTGGGTGGCGGTGGTGCCCTCCTGGATGACGGCGGCCGGGGTGCCGGCGGGGCGGCCGTGCTCGATGAGCTTGGCGGCGATGGCGCCGCTGTTCTCCACGCCCATCAGCACGACGAGGGTGCCGCGCAGCTTGGCGAGCGAGGACCAGTCGACCAGCGAGCGCTCGTCGTCGGGGGCGACATGGCCGCTGACGACGGTGAACTCATGGGCGACGCCGCGGTGGGTGACGGGGATGCCGGCGGCGCCGGGGACCGAGATGGTGCTGGAGATGCCGGGCACGACCGTGCAGGGGATGCCCGCTTCGGCGAGCGCCTGAGCCTCCTCCATGCCGCGGCCGAAGACGAACGGGTCGCCGCCCTTGAGGCGGACCACGGCCTTGCCCGCCTTGGCGTGCTCGATCAGCGCGTTGTTGATGGCCTCCTGGGCCATGAAGCGGCCGTAGGGGATCTTCGCGGCGTCGATGACCTCGACGTGCGGGGGGAGTTCGGCGAGCAGGTCGCGGGGGCCGAGGCGGTCGGCGATGACGACGTCGGCCTCGGCGAGCAGACGGCGGCCGCGGACGGTGATCAGGTCCGGGTCGCCGGGTCCGCCGCCGACCAGCGCCACGCCGGGCGTGTGGGGGCGGCGGTGGTGCGGGGCGGCGATGCTGCCGTCGCGCAGGCCCTCGACGATGGCGTCGCGCACGGCGGCGGAGCGGCGCGGGTCGCGGCCGGTGAGCACGGCGACGGTCACGCCCTCGCTGCGGCCGGTGGCCGGCGTCCAGGCGGTGGCGGCCTCGGCGTCGTCGGCGCGTACGCACCACACCCGGCGGTCCTCGGCCTCCTGGGACGCGGCGGCGTTGGCCTGCGGGTCGTCGGTGGAGATCAGTGCGTACCAGGCGTCGGCCAGGTCGCCGGCCTGGTAGCGGCGGCGCTCCCAGCGGATCTCGCCGGCGTCGGCCATCGCCTCGACGGACGGGGTGGCGGACGGGGAGACCAGCAGGACGTCGGCGCCCGCGGCGACGAGCGAGGGGAGCCGGCGCTGGGCGACCTGCCCGGCCCCCAGGACGACCACCCTGCGGCCGGACAGCCGCAGTCCGACGGGGTAGGCGGCGTGTTCGGCGACGTGCTCAGCCATGGCGGTGCGGCTCCTTGTGCGGTGGTACGACTTCGACGACCAGCTCAGTCGCTGCGGCTCCGGAGCGGCTGATGAGGGGCGATACGGCCCACGGGGCGGTACGGCCCCGGCCCACAGCCTATGGGGCTGCGGGCCGGGGGTCATGCGGGGGCGGCCGGGACCGGCCGCCGCCGCTCAGCTCTTCTCCGTCACCCCGGCGGAGTCGAAGGTGGCGACCTCATGCATGGCACGGGCGGCGCTCTGCACCACCGGGAGGGCGAGCAGGGCGCCGGTGCCCTCGCCGAGGCGCAGATCGAGGTCGACCAGCGGGCGCAGGCCCAGCTTGTTCAGCGCCGCGACATGGCCCGGTTCGGCGCTGCGGTGGCCGGCGATGCAGGCGGCCAGCGCCTCGGGGGCGATGGCGCGGGCCACCAGGGCGGCGGCACCGGCGCTGACGCCGTCCAGGATCACCGGCGTACGCAGCGAGGCGCCACCGAGGATCAGGCCGACCATGGCCGCGTGCTCCAGTCCGCCGATCGCGGCGAGGACGCCGACCGGATCGGCCGGATCGGGCTGGTGGAGTTCCAGAGCGCGGCGGACCACATCGACCTTGCGGGCGTGCGTCTCGTCGTTGATGCCGGTGCCGCGGCCGGTGACCTCGACCGGGTCGACGCCGGTGTAGACGGCGATCAGCGCGGCGGAGGTGGTGGTGTTGGCGATGCCCATCTCGCCCGTGAGCAGCGCCTTGTTGCCGGCCGCCACGAGGTCGCGGGCGGTCTCGATGCCGACCTCGATCGCCTTGAGGACCTCCTCCTGCGTCATCGCCGGGCCGGCCGTGAAGTCGGCGGTGCCGGCGCGGACCTTGCGCGGCAGCAGTCCGGGCGTGGCGGGGAGTTCCCCGGCCACTCCGACGTCCACGACGCACACCTCGGCGCCGACCTGGTTGGCGAAGGCGTTGCAGACCGCGCCGCCGCCCAGGAAGTTGGCGACCATCTGGCCGGTGACCTCCTGGGGCCAGGGGGTCACGCCCTGGGCGTGCACGCCGTGGTCGCCGGCGAAGATCGCGACGGCGGCCGGCTCCGGGATCGGCGGCGGGCACTTGCGGGACAGACCGCACAGCTGCGCGGAGATGATCTCCAGCATGCCCAGCGCGCCGGCCGGCTTGGTCATCCGCTTCTGCCGCTCCCATGCCTCACCGAGCGCCTTGGCGTCCAGGGGGCGGATGCCCTGGAGGGTCTCCTGGAGGAGGTCGTGCGGGTTCTCGCCGGGCAGCGCGCGGCGGCCGTAGGTCTCCTCGTGGACGACCCAGGACAGCGGCCGGCGCTTGGACCAGCCGGCCTGCAGCAGCTCGGGCTCCTCGGGGAACTCGTCGACGTATCCGACGCACAGGTAGGCGACGACTTCGAGGTGCTCGGGCAGGCCCAGCTCGCGGACCATCTCCCGCTCGTCGAAGAAGCTGACCCAGCCGACGCCCAGGCCCTCGGCGCGGGCGGCGAGCCAGAGGTTCTCGACCGCGAGCGCGGAGGAGTACGGGGCCATCTGCGGCTGGGTGTGCCGGCCGAGGGTGTGCCGGCCGCCGCGGGTGGAGTCGGCGGTGACGACGATGTTCACCGGCGTTTCGAGGATCGCCTCGATCTTCAGCTCGCGGAACTGCTTGGCGCGCGCCTTGGGCAGCGACTTGGCGTACGCCTCGCGCTGCTGCATGGCGAGCTGGTGCATCTTCTCGCGGGTCTCGGCCGAGCGGATGACGACGAAGTCCCAGGGCTGGGAGTGGCCGACGCTGGGGGCGGTGTGCGCCGCCTCCAGGACGCGCAGCAGCACCTCGTTGGGGATCGGGTCGCCGCGGAAGCCGTTGCGGATGTCGCGGCGCTCGCGCATCACGCGGTGCACGGCGGCGCGCTCGGAGTCGTCGTAACCGGCGGCGGGGGCCGCGGCGGGCAGACCGTCGGCGGCCGCGGGCTGCTCCGCCTCGGCGGCCGGCGGCTGCTCGTCGTCGTGGCCCTCGCCGAGCTGGACGAGTTCGGCGGCGTCCTGCGGCTGGGGGGCCTCGTCGCCGGTCGCCTCGGGCTGTGCGAGAGCGGCCGCCGCGGGCTGGTCGTCGGCCGCGGGCGTGGCGGGGTCGTCCGCGGTGGCCGGCGCCGCGACCTGCGCGACGGGCTGGTCGCCGGACGCCTGGGCAGGGATGTGGACGGTCACGGGCTGCGGGTCGGCGGCCGCTTCGGGCGGGGTGGGCCCGGCGGCCACGGGCTCGGCGGTCGCCGCTTCCGTGTCCGCGGCGGGGACCGCTGCCTCGGCTGAGCCGTCGGCCTCGATCGGGGCGGCGGGCTCGATCGGGGCGGCGGGCTCGGTGGGCGCGCTCGCCTCGGCGGGGTCGTCCGGGGTGTCCGCACCGGCCGCTGCGGGCTGCTGCTCGGCCGGGGCGTCGGCGCCCTGGGGCGCGGCCTCCGGCGCGGGTGCCTCGGTGGGCTGCTGCGCCGCGGGGTCCACGGGGGCGACGGGCTGGGGCTGTGCGTCGGCCGGCTGCTGCGCCTGCGGCGGCTCTATGGCCGTCTGCTGCTCCACGGGTGCGGCGCCCTCTGCCATGGGCAGGGCGACGGGGCCCTGCGGGGCCGCGACCGGGGCGGCCGCGGGCTCGTCGGCCGGGGCGGCAGCCTCGGGCTGCGCCGGGGCATCGGCGGTCGGGGCATCGGCGGTCGGGGCGGCCGGCTGGCCGGGCTGGGGCTGGTCGGCGGCCTGCGCTGCGACGGGGGCGGCCTGCGGCGCGTCCGCCTGGGGGGCGGGCGGCTGCTCCGCCACGGGCTGCGCGGCCGCGACGGCCTCGGCGGGGGCCTCGGCGGCGGGCGGTGCCGTCGCCGTGCCTTCGGCGGCGGGCTGCTGGTCCACGGGCTGCTGCTCGCCCTCGGCGGCGACCGCCTCGGGCTGCTGAACGGCCACGGGGGCGTCCTGCGCGGGGCTGTCCTGTGCGGGAGCGTCCTGGACGGGGGCCGCCTCCTGAGCCGGGGTGTCCGGCGCGGCGGCGTCGGCAGCCGGCGCATCCACCGCGACGGCATCCGCGGCCACGGCATCCGCGGCCACGGCGAGCGCTTCCGCCGCGACCGGGCCGTCCTGACCCGGCGGCACCGCGTCGGGCAGCGCCGCCGCGGCCACGTCCTGCGGCGCTCCCGCCGCCTCGCCCGGCGCGGCCTGCACCGCGTCGGCCGCGGCGCCCTCGGCACCGGCGGCGTCCGCGACCACGGCCGCCTCATCGGTCTGCGCACCGTCCTCAGCGGGCGACGGCATGGGCGCCGGCTGCGCCGGTCCGGCCGGCGGCGGCACGTCCTGTGCGACCGGCTGGACGGCCTCGGCGCCCGGCACGGCGGCATCGGCGGGCACGACCGTTTCCGCAGCCGGAGCCGCGACGGCCGGTGCCGGAGCCTCGCCCCACTGCGGGACCTGCGAAGGGATCTCACCGAGCTGCGGGCCGGGCAACGGGCCCTGGCCGGCGGCCCCGTAGGTCTGCTCGGCGGACAACTGCCCACCGTAGGAAGGCGCACCGCCGGGAAGGCCGCCGTAGGGCTGCTCGCCGTGCGCCGGCACCGCGACGGGCTGACCGGGCACCGGCTTGCCGACGGGCTGCTCCGCGTACGCCTGGCCGCCGGGAACCGGCTGCTCGGCCGGCGCGGCCTCGGGGGCCTCCGCCGGCGCGTCGAAGTACTCGGGGCCGCCGGTCGGCACACCGACGGGCGGCGCCGGGCTCTGTGCCGGGGTCTCGGCGGGGCCGCGGTCGGCGAGCGAACGCACCACGCCGCCGGTCGCGTCGGGGACGGGCGGGCCCATGTGCAGCGGACGGCGCGGCGACGCCGTCGCACGGGCGCGGTCCGGCTGCGGCGGGGCGGCGGGCTGGGGAATGCGGACGGCGCTGAGGTCGACCGAACCGGAGTCCCGGCCGCCGCTCTCGTGGTCACCGGCCTGGGCGGGCATCGGCTCGAAACCGGCGGCCGGCTGCGCGGCGGCGTCGAACGGTGCCGCGTGCTGGGGCTGCGGGGCCGCACCAGGGTGGGTCTCCTGCGGCAGCGGCGCCGGCTGCTCGCTCCAGGCGCCCTGGGCACCCGGCATCAGCAGCAGGTCGTCGTCCTCGACGACGCCGTCGGTCTGGTCGAGGTAGGGGTACTCACCCGGAGGGGTCACCATGCCCGGCAGCTCCGTCGGTCCGGGGTCGGCAGGGGAAGGAGCGGCCGCGGGCTGCGGCTGCCCGGGATGTCCGCCTGCGTTCTCCGGCAGTCCCTCGCCCGGGACCTGGCCGGTGTCGGTCATGCGTACCCCTCGCCCATTGGTAGTGCTCCTTCCAACCGCTCGTGCGACGCGCTCGACCGGGGCGCGCCGACGCCCCGATAGCTAGAACGAGCGAGCACGCCTCGCGGCACGTCCGCTCTCCACAGCTTCATATTCATCCAAAACCACGGCAATTTCCGGATATTGGCGTACGAAGCCGAACGCGGAACGGCGGCGCAACGATCCGCCAGCCTACCTCGCGCGGGTTGCCGTGCTGGTCACGGGTGAGGAACGCGATACCCGCCGACCAAAAACACCACGGACCGCTCGCGTTCGACCCAGGCGGAGGTGTCCAGGTCCACGGACTGCAGCAGGGCGCACTCGACTTCATAGCCGCCGTCCGCCAGCACCCGGCCGAGCGATTCGGCCTCGTCGCGGGTGGCGGCGTGGGTGACGATCCGTTCGGGACGGCGGTCCGCGCAGGCCGTGACGACCTCCGCTCCCCCGCCGCCGACCCGCACCACGTCGGGCTCGGGGAGGTCCTCCAGGATGTGCGGCGCCCGGCCGTGCACGACCTGGAGTTGGACGCCGTGGCGGCGGGCGACGGCGGCGGTGCGCTCGCAGGCGTCCGGGTCGGCGTCCACCGCGATGACCGCGGCGCCGAAGCGCGCGGCCTCCACGGCGGCGGCTCCGCTGCCGGTGCCGATGTCCCAGACCAGGTCGCCCACCTGCGGGCCGAGGCGGGCCAGTTGGGCGGTGCGCAGCTGGACGGACTCGCCCTCGCCCAGGGCCCCTCCGTAGGCGCGGGCCGGCAGCCCCCAGCCCCGCGGTCCGGTCGGATGGCCGACCTCGTGGCCGGCGATCCAGCCGGTCCCCTGGGTGGCGGCGCCGCCGGGCGCGCCGCCGACCACGATGACGACGTTGGGATCGCGCCAGACGTGGTCGGCGACCTTGTCGGAGGTGAGGACCGTCACCCGCTCCCGGTCGGTGCCCAGGTCCTCGCAGATGACGAAGGTGCGGTGGACGCCGCCGAGCAGCAGGGCGAGTTCGGCGGGGCCGGCGCCGGGCGAGGTGAGCACCGCGACCTTGGTGTGGGCGCGGCAGACGTTCACCGCGCGGCGCAGATCGCGGCTGTGGGCGACGACGATCTGGGCGTCGTCCCAGGGCATGCCGGCCCGCGCGAAGGCGGCCGCGACGGAGGAGACGGCCGGCACCACTTCCACTTCCAGTCCGTGCTCCGGTGCGCGCAGGGTGCGTACGACGCCGAAGAAGCCGGGGTCGCCGTCGGCCAGCACGACGGCGGTGCCGCGGTGCTGGGCGATCCGGCGGGCGGCCAGGGTCACGCTGCCCAGCCGGATCCGTTCGGCGTTCGGCGGGACTTCGGGCAGTGCGAGGTGGTGGGCGGCGCCGGCCACCAGCGTGGCGGCGCCGAGGGCGGAGCGGGCGGCGTCGGTCAGCGGGGAGCCGTCCCATCCGATCACCGTGACCCGGTCGGCCATGCTCGTCAGTCTCCTGGGGCTGCTGTGGGTACGCGGGCAGGTGCGGCGGCGCAGTGGCCGCGGGGTCGCCGCGGGCCGGTGGTGGTGCCGCTCATGGTGCGCGGGTCCGCGCTGGTCGCGCGGGTGCGCGGCAGGCCGAGAGTACCCCGTGGGGCGGTGAGCCCGGCGCGGCGCGGGGTCAGTTCCACTCGGGGTAGGTGAATCCGTTCGCGTCGGCCATCCGGCCGGGGACGCCGTCGAGGTCCTCGGGCAGCAGGCTCCACACGATCAGATCGGTACGGATGTCCGTCCAGCCGCCGTCCTCCGTGCGGCTGCGGGCTATCCAGGCGTTGCGCAGCACTCCCTCGCTGATGCAGCCGATCTTCTGGGCGACCTGCTGGGAGGCGGTGTTGTCGGCGGCGGTGCGCAGCTCCAGGCGTTCGAACTTCTGGTCCTGGAAGAGCCACTGCGCGACCGCGAGGACGGACTCCGAGGCATAGCCCTCGCCGCGTGCCCAGGCGGCGGTGACATAGGCGATCTCTGCGCTGCGGACCCGCCAGTCGGTGTGGTCGAGGTGGACGGTGCCGACCAGCCGCTGGGTGAGGAACTCGGTGACGGCCAGCGCGATACCGCGGCCTTGGGTGCGTACGGCGGCGGCCTTGCCGGTGGCCCAGGCGCGGGCTTCGGCGGTGGTGTACGGGTGCGGCAGCGCGGTCCAGGCGGTGACCAGCTCGTCGGACATCATCTCGGCGAGGGCGGGCACGTCGGCCTCTTCGAACGGGCGCAGCACCAGCCGGTCGGTGCTGATGGAGATGTCCGGAAAGGTGGATGTCATGCCGCTGCTCCAACGCCGTTGACCTGGTGCTCCGGGACGTCGCGGACTGTCCGCCGCGAGGTCACGGGCCGTTTTGACCGTATGAATGCACCAGCATGCAGCATCGGACTGCGGGTGTGCCACGCGCGCGGTCCCCGGCCGCGCGTGGCGCGGGACCGGGGACCGGGGATCGTCCGCCCGACCGGCAACCGCGCGGTGACCTGCGGCGGAGCGATGGCAGGGGCGGGCGGCGGGCGGGTGCGGGCGGGAGCCAGGGGGCTGGACGGGCGCGACGCGGCCGGGTCGCGCGACGAGGCCGGGTCGCGCGCGACGAGGCCGGGCCGCGCCGGGGCGGATCGGCCCGGCGGCGCGCGCAACCTCTCCACTACACCCGCCCACCCCCCGTAGGGGGGTGGGCGGAGGGGAAAAACCCAACCGGGAAACCCAACCGGGAAAGCCAACCGGCAAAACCCAACCGGGGAAAGGCCAACCGGAGCAGCCGGCAAGCACATTTCACCCCGTCAGGACATATCAGCCCTTGGCCGGACCGAAGGCCGGGATGACCGAGCCGTCCTTGTACTTGTCCTCGATGAACTTCTTGACCTCGGGGGAGTTCAGGAGCTTGGCGAGCTTCTTGATCCGCGGGTCGTTCTCGTTGCCCTTCTTGACGGCGAGGAAGTTGGCGTAGGGGTTGTCCTTCGCCTTCTCCAGGGCGAGCGCGTCCTTGGAGGGCTTGAGCTGGGCGCCGATGGCGAAGTTGCCGTTGATGATCGCGGCGTCGACGTCGTCGATGCGCGGCGCGGTCTGTGCGGCCTCCAGCTCGGTGATCTTGATGCCCTTGTCGTCCTTGACGTCGGTCAGCTTGGCCTCCGAGCCGACGCCGGGCTTGAGGGTGATCACGCCGTTGTCGGCGAGCAGCTTGAGCGCACGGCCCTCGTTGGACGGGTCGTTGGGGACCGAGACGGTGCTGCCGGACTTCAGGTCGGAGAGCTTGTCGATCTTCTTGGAGTAGAGGCCCAGCGGCTCGATGAGGACGTTCTGGACGGGCACGATGTGCGTGCCGTTCTCCTTGTTGAAGGTGTCGAGGAACGGCTTGTGCTGGAAGAAGTTGGCGTCGACCTGGCCGTCGTCGGTGACCTTGTTGGGGATCTTGTAGTCGTTGAACGGCTTGACGACCAGCTTCAGGCCCGCCTTGTCGGCCAGCTCGTTCTTGACGAAGTCGAGGATGGTGCCGTGCGGGGTGGGGCTCGCGGCCACGACGAGGGGGGCGCTCTTGTCGCCCTTGTCGCCGGAGGCGGTGGTGTCGGAGGGGGCGGAGCAGGCGCTCGCGCCGAGGGCCACGGCGGAGGCGGCGGCGACGGCCACGGTGATCTTGATGGTGTTACGCACGAAGAGTGCCTCTTTCCTGTTCACGAACGGGGTTCCCGTGTGATGTCCGCCCGGCAAAGGGTCCGGGCTCTTGGGTGGTGCTGGTGGTGCTGGTGGTGCGGAGGGGATCAGACGGCCTCGGTGGCGGCCGCCGGCTCCTCGCTGCGGGCGCGGCGCAGGCCGACGCGTACGGAGGAGGCGCGGGCGCCGCGCCGGGCGAGCCGGCGGACGACCAGGTCACCGAGCAGCTGGACGAGCGTGACGAGGACGATCAGCTCCACGACGGTGGTGATCATCAGCGCGGTCTCGTACTGCTGGTAGCCGTAGGTGTAGGCGAGGTTGCCCAGGCCGCCGCCGCCGACCGCACCGGCGATCGCGGAGTAGCCGATCAGCGTGATGACGGTGGTGGTCACGGCCGCGACCAGCGCGGGCAGCGCCTGCGGCAGCAGCACCTTGAAGACGATGGTCCAGGTGCCGCCGCCCATCGCCTGGGCCGCCTCGACCAGGCCGTGGTCGACCTCGCGCAGTGCGGCCTCGACCAGCCGGGCGAAGAACGGGATGGCGGCGATCGCGAGCGGGACGACCGCGCCGGTCGGGCCGATGGAGACGCCCACGACGAGCCGGGTGAAGGGGATCAGCACGACGATCAGGATCAGGAACGGGAAGGACCGTCCGATGTTCACGATCGCGCCGAGGACCTTGTTGACCACGACGTTCTGCAGGATGGCACCGCGGTCGGTCAGATGCAGCAGCACCCCGACCGGGACGCCGACCAGCACCGCGTAGAACGTCGACCACCACACCATGAAGAGGGTGTCGAGCGTGTTGTCGTAGAGCAGCGGCTGCATCTGGTTCCAGCTCACTTGGCACCTTCCTTGTCCAGCTCGGCGGCGGGCGCCGGGATCGCCGGGGAACCGGTCTCACCGGCCACGCCGGCGACGTCGACCTGAAGTCCCTGCTCACGCAGGAAGCCGATGGGCACGACGTTCTCCTCGAAGGGGCCGGGCAGCTCGATGCGCATCCGGCCGATCTGCTTGCCGCCGACGGTGTCCATGGCGGCGCCGAGGATCGAGATGTCGACGTTGTAGGTGCGCGACAGCTCGGAGATGACCGGGCGGGTGGCGGCGGAGCCGTGGAAGGTGACGTCGACGACGGTGCTCTGCCCGGTCGAGGGCTCGCCGCCGACCGGGAACAGCTCCCGGGCCAGCTCCGAGCCGGGGGTGGCCAGCAGCTCGGCGACGGTGCCCTGCTCGACGACCCGGCCGTTCTTCATCAGCGCGGCCGAGTCGCAGATCGTCTTGACCACGTCCATCTCGTGCGTGATGAGCACGATGGTCAGGCCCAGCTTGCGGTTGAGGTCGCGCAGCAGCGTCAGGATGGAGCGGGTGGTCTCCGGGTCCAGGGCGCTGGTGGCCTCGTCGGAGAGCAGCACCTTGGGGTCGCCGGCCAGCGCGCGGGCGATGCCGACGCGCTGCTTCTGGCCGCCGGAGAGCTGGGCGGGGTATGCCTCGGCCTTGTCGGCGAGGCCCACCAGGTCCAGCAGCTCCAGGGCCTTGCGGGAGCGCTCGCGGCGGTCGACCTTGAGGATCTCCAGCGGCAGTTCGACATTGTCCTGGACGGTGCGCGAGGACAGCAGGTTGAAGTGCTGGAAGACCATGCCGATGTGGCTGCGCGCGGCCCGGAGCTGGGCGCTCGCGCGCCGGCCGCGCCCGGCTATGGACGTCAGTTCCTGGCCGGCGACGGTGACCGTGCCGGAGGTGGGGCGCTCCAGGAGGTTCAGGCAGCGGATGAGGGTGGACTTACCGGCGCCGCTCTGGCCGATGACGCCGTACACCTCGCCCTCGCGGACGTGCAGATCGACGCCGTCCAGGGCGGTGACTTCGCGGTCTCCTGAACGGTAGACCTTGCTCAGGCCCGTTGTGGTGATCACAGGGAATTCCGTCACTGTCGAGTGCTCGGCGGCTCGCCCGCCGGGCACGGGGCATTCTTGCGAGTGCGGCAGAGGGGAACGGGGAGCGGCGGCGGGCGCGAGGGCCCGGCTCCGGGTTCCGGTGACGCGGGGCGGCCGAGGGCGTCGGGAACCGACGTACGGCGCATGGCGGCAGGGCCTCGCTTCGGGGCGCGAGACACAGGCGGGGGCCCTCAGCAGTCACACATTCGACACATGCAACGAGCACCGGGCGTCATTTTCGCCTCGGTCGCAGGGGTGCGGCAGCTCGTCGTGGTCATGGCGGCAAGTAAACCAGACGGCGGTATGGACCGATCAAGTGTCCGTATACCGGACAGGCTCGACCGGTCCGTGGACGCCGCTCACGGGGCGACGGTGATCTCCACCGCCCGGTCCATGGCCTGCGCGGATATCGCCGAGAGGTCCGGAACCAGGACATCGGCGGACAGCTCGTCGGCCCGGTGCGTTGTGGTCAACGCCACGGTCACCATCCCCGCCGCGCGGCCCGCCGCCAGCCCGGCCGGCGCGTCCTCGAAGACCACACAGCGGGCCGGGTCCACGCCGAGCCGCTCCGCCGCGAGCAGATAGGGCTCCGGGTCCGGCTTGCCGCGGCGGACGTCGTCGGCGGCTATCAGGTGCTTGGGGCGGATCCCGGCCTGCCCCAGCCGCGCCTCGGCCAGCCGCAGGGTGGCGGAGGTGACCACCGCCCACCGCTCGGCGGGCAGGCTCTCCAGCAGGGCGCGGGTACCGGGCAGCCGCACCACTCCCCCGGCGACGTCCTCGACCTCCAACTGCTCGATCCGGGCCAGCGCCGCCGGAACCCGGTCCGCGGGCAGCAGATCGGCGACGATCTCGACCGCCGGGCGGCCGTGCAGCTCGATCCGGGCGAACTCCTCCGCGGTGATGCCGTACTCCCCGGCCCAACGGGCCCAGCAGCGGTTCACGGACTCGATCGAGGAGATCAGTGTGCCGTCGTTGTCGAAGAGGAGGGCGTCCGCGTGAATCTTCATGGTGTCCGAGCCTACGGGCGACCCCGGGGGTGGGCGCATCGGGTCTTTTGGCCCGTAATAGGGTCTGCGCATGCTTGATGCCCTGACGGTCGCGACCAGCGTCGCCGCGCTCGCGCTCGCCGCCTGGTGCGGTTTCGCCGCCTACCGAGACCAGCAGACCAAGGACTGGCACTTCATCGGCATGGCCGTGGTGTCGCTGCTCGCCGTGGTCCAGCTGATCATCGGCATCGTCCAGTTGGCGCGCGGCGAGAAGCCGGAGCAGGGCACGACGATCTTCGTGGCGTATCTGCTCGGCGCCTTCGCCTGCATTCCGGCGGCGGGGTTCATGTCCCTTGCGGAGCGCACCCGTTGGGGTTCGGCGACGGTCGCCGCGGGCGGCGTGGTCCTGGCCGTGCTCGAAGTGCGTCTGTTCGACATCTGGGGAGGCTGAGGTGACCGCGACCGACAAGACCGCCGAGGAGGGCGCGCCGCGCACCCGCCGGAAGCTGATCGGCGGCCCGGGCATCCTGCTGGTCTGGCTGTACGGCGTGATGGTCGTCGGCGCCGTGTCGCGCTCCGTCGTCCAGATCGCCACGGACTTCGACCGCGCCCCGCTCGCGTACACCCTGTCCGCGCTGGCCGGCCTGGTCTACGGCTTCATCACCTACTCGCTCGTACGCGGCGGGGAGGCAGCCCGCAGGGCGGCGCTGGTGTGCTGCGCCGCCGAGCTGGTGGGCGTGCTGACCGTGGGCACCTGGACGCTGATCGAGCCGTCCGCCTTCCCCGACGCCACGGTCTGGTCGGACTACGGGATGGGCTACCTCTTCATCCCCGTCCTGCTGCCGGTCACCGGGATGCTGTGGCTGCGCCGGGCGCGTAGCGCGTAGGGCGGCCGAAGTCCGGTGTACGGGCCCGCCGTCGTGCGGGCCCGTTCCCGTTCCGCGAAGGGGCGTGCCTAGGGCCTGTCCGATGGGTCCTGGCCGGGAGCTAGGCCCGGGCTGCGAACTCCTCGGCGGCCGCTTCCTTCTCCAGGGTGATCACGCTCAGCCGCTGGCTGAGCTGCTCGGTGGCCACCGGGGCGTAGCCGTGGCTGCGGTAGAGCCGGATGTTGCCCTCGCTGCGGTGGCCGGTCAGCAGCCGGAAGCGCCGGGCCGCCCGCTCGGCGGCCAGCCGCTCCTCGACCGCGGCCAGCAGCCGGCCGCCCAGGCCGTGCCGCTGCAGCCGGGGGTGCACGATGAGCTTGGCTATCCGCGCGGTGCCGTCCGCCTCGACCGTGCCGCGCACGGACCCGACCACCTCCTCGCCGAGCCGGGCCACCACGACGCAGCCCCCGCTCAGTTCGGCGCGCAGCGCCTGCAGGGTCTGGGTGAGCGGCTCGATGCCGTAGTCGTCGTACAGCGCGGCCTCCGTCTGGTAACAGAGGTACTGCAGCTTGAGGATCTGCTCGGCGTCCTCGTCGGTCGCCGCAGAGATGGTCACACTCGTGCCCATGCCCGTATGCCTCCCCTTGTCGGTTGGCCCGGGCGCGCTGAGGGTGAGAGGGGTGCGCCCGGACGTGGTGCCCTGACTTCCGGACTCCCCGGAATGTGGCGGCGGCAATCGCCGCCGTGAGCATTCTGCGCAGGCGTTTGGGGCAAACGGAACGGACCGGCAGCCAGCTCGCCTGTGACATTCCCAACTCAAATGAGAATCCAGGTTGCTGGTGCCGGTCCGGAAGGCGTCGCGCGCCTTCGAAAGCAAGATCAGCGCTTGCGGAACTCCTCGGCGGCCAGCAGCGCCGTGTCGGGGTTGTCGGAGAACATGCCGTCGATGCCGGTGGCCAGGCACGCGGCGAAGTAGCCGAGCGCGTCCCCGTAGGCGTCGGGGTCGGTGCCGCGGCGGTAGTCGGTGGGCAGGAAGGTGTTCTCGTTGCGGCCCGTGTACGGGTGCAGGACCAGGCCGGCCGCGTGCGCGTCCTTGACCAGCGAGGTGGGCTTGCCGGACTTGCCGGCCGCGTCCCTGGGGATGATCTCGGTCAGCGACGGGCCGATGCCCTGGGCGAAGCCCGCGATCCACTTCAGGCCGGCGGGCTTGATGAGGTCGGCGACGGTGCGCGGGTCACCGGCCTCCACGAAGTCCCAGGGCCGGGTGTCGGGGGCGTCGAGCAGCACCACCTTGGGGCAGTCCACGAGCCGGCCGAGCCGCTGGATGCTGCCGGGCTCGAACGACTGGAGGAAGTTCGGGGAGTCCTTGCGGTGCCGGCCGTGCGCGCGCAGCGCCCTGGCCACCCGCTCCTCCAGCCCCAGGCCCAGCTTGCGGAAGTAGGTGGGGTGCTTGGTCTCGATGTGCAGCCAGACCCGGCGCCCCCGCTTGCGGCCTTCGCTCTCGGCCCAGCGCAGGACCTCCTCGAAGGTCGGCACCTGCCACCGGCCGTCGTAGAGGGTGTTGTGCTGCCGGGTGCCCGGTATGCGCTCCTTGGCGCGCAGCGTCTTGAGCTCGGCGAGCGTGAAGTCCTCGGTGAACCAACCGGTCAGCGCGGTGCCGTCGACGGTCTTGGTGGTCTTGCGGTCCGCGAACTCGGGGTGCGCGGAGACGTCGGTGGTGGCGGTGATGTCGTTCTCGTGACGGCAGACCAGGTGGCCGTCCTTGGTGGGGACGAGGTCCTGCTCGATGACGTCCGCGCCCATGTCGAGGGCGAGTTGGTAGGACCCGAAGGTGTGCTCGGGGCGGTAGCCGCTGGCACCGCGGTGGCCGACGATCAACGGGACCGGCAGCTCCCGGCCCGCGGCACCGCGTCCGCTCGCGCTCGCCTGGCCGGCCCCGCCGAACACCGCCGCTCCCGCGCCGAGAGCCGCCGCCCCCAGCACCGTCCGCCGTCCCGGCTGCTGCCGCTTCTGCATACCCACGCTCCTTGTGTGTGTTCTTTGGTGAGGTTCCGGGTGCTTCCGGGTGTTTTCCGGGATGCGTCAAGGCGTGTTGCGCACCTGCCCGCGGAACCGGGCCGATCGTAAGCACGGACGGGTCATGCCGGGGAGACGCACGCCGACTTCGGAGGGAACATGGTGGTAACACACATCAACCCTGAGTCAACTGTGCGTATCGACCTCGTGAACCCGATGTGCGCGCGGGAGTAACCCGCGAGTATGGTCCTGGGCTGCAGAGTTCTGCTCCCGCTCGACATTGACCAGCCACGACCCGGAGGGCCCGTTGTCCCGCATTGTGCTGAAGGCGATCCTCGGATTCGTCATGCGTGTCCTGTACCGCCCACAGGTCGAGGGCATGGAGCGCATTCCGGCGACCGGACCGGTGATCCTGGCCGGCAACCACGTCACCTTCATCGACTCGCTGTTCCTGAGCCTGCTCGTCAAGCGCCCGGTGTACTTCATCGGCAAGGACGAGTACGTCACCGGCAAGGGCCTCAAGGGCCGCCTGATGGCCTGGTTCTTCACCAGCGCCGGCATGATCCCGGTGGACCGGGACGGCGGCCACGGCGGTGTGGCGGCGCTGATGACCGGCCGCCGGATCCTGGAGCAGGGCAAGGCCTTCGGCATCTACCCCGAGGGCACCCGCTCCCCCGACGGCCGCCTCTACCGCGGCCGTACGGGCATCGCCCGGCTCACCCTGATGACCGGCGCGCCCGTCGTCCCCTTCGCGATGATCGGCACGGACAAGGTGCAGCCCGGCGGCAAGGGCCTGCCGCGCATCGCCCCGGTCACCGTCCGCTTCGGTGAGGCGCTGGACTTCTCCCGCTACGACGGCATGGACCGCGACCGCTACGTCCTGCGGGCCGTCACCGACGAGGTGATGAGCGACGTCATGGAGCTGTCCGGCCAGGAGTACGTCGACATGTACGCCACCAAGGCCAGGGCCGCCTGACCCACCGGTCGGCCACCGCGAACGGGCCCCATCCGATCCTCGGACGGGGCCCGTTGCGCTGCCCGGGGGCGTGGCCCGCGCGGGTCAGCAGGGGACGCGGAAACCGCGGTGCGCGCGCTGGCCCTCGGCACCGCCGGTCCGCGCGGTGCGCAGCGCCACCTCGGGCCGCGGTACGGGGCTGCCGTCGTGGAGGAGTTGCTGCCCGCGCTGGGCGACCACGCCGGTGTGGGCGCCGGGCGCCTGGGTGTTCCGGGCCGAGACCCGGTTCAGCGGTGCGGGCTCCAGCAGCTCCCTGGTGCGCACGAAGGTGATGAAGCTCTCGAAGTCGCGGGTGTGCCGGACCGGTGCGGTGAACCCGGTGAAGGCGCTGAAGCCGTCCTGGTTGATGAGGGTGTACGAGGGGGCGGCGAGCCGGTAGCGGCGGGTGAGGTCGAGGGCGGTGCCGTCGATGAACACCTCGGCCGGGTCGATCCGTCGGCCGACCTTGCCCGCGGCGTCGAAGGTGTAGCGCACGTTGCCGGAGACCGCCAGCGGCGAGAAGCCCAGGCTCCCGCCGGCGGTCGGCGCCCACTGCTCCTCCAGCGCGTCGTGGATCTGCCGGCCGGTGACGGTGACGGTCATGATGGGGTCGCCGAAGCCGACGGCGTTCCAGGCCTGCCCGAAGGTGAGGGCGCCGTCCGCCGCCTCGTCGCGGATCAGATCGCCGGCGATCACGGCCTGCCCGACGCGTGGGGCGACCGCGATGACGGCGAGTTCCGCGGGAGTGTTGGGGTGGTCGGCGGGGTCGTCCATCGGGCCGAGCGGCTGCCGGCCCGCCCACAGGGCCCAGTCGGCGACGAGGTCGCCCATGGTGGACTCCCCCACCGCGTTGCGCCGCCGGGTGAAGGAGGCGGTCTGGGTCCCGATCCGGCTGCCGGCGCGGCGGGAGCCGTAGTTCGCCCAGTACGCGGCGATCGACCGCAGCTCCGGGTCGGGTGCCACATCACGGGTGTTGGGGTGGTTGACGGAGGTGGTCAGCTCACGGATCACCGCTCCGGTGTCGGGGTCGAGCCGCAGGTTGATCTCGTTGACGAGCTGGCCGTAGCAGCCGGCCTCGACGAACGGGCGGGGGGTGCCGTCGGGGTCGGGCAGCATCATGGTGAAGGCGTTGTGCCAGTGGCCGGTGACGATGGCGTCGATGTCCGGGGAGGCGCGCAGCGCCAGTTCGTAGGCGGGCCCCGAGGGGTTCTTGCCGCTGGAGAAGTCGCTGCCGGCCACCGCGCCGTCGTGCACGCTGAGGACGATGGCGTTGACACCGCGCGACTTGAGCTCCTTGGCGCAGCGGTTGGCGGTCTCCAGCTCGTCCAGGGTGCGCAGGCCGGGCTGGTAGGAGCCGGGGAAGGACTCGGTGCCGATGGCGGTCAGATGGATGAAGCCGACCGGCAGCCGGCGGCCGCCGCCGGCGTCCACGTACGCGATGTTGTACGGCGGCAGGACGAGTTCGCCGCTGGCGTTCCACACGATGTTGGCGCTGTAGTAGGGGAACTTCGCGCCCCGGAAGCGGCGGCCGGTGGAGTCCTCGAAGTCGTCGTCGCGGCCGGTGACCGGGAACCCGTCGCCGTCCTCCATGTGCGATCTCAGGAACGTCGCCGACTTGTCGAACTCGTGGTTGCCGGCCGAGGCGAAGTCCATCCCCATGGCGTTGAGGGCCTCGATGGTCGGCTCGTCGGCGAAGGAGGCGGCGTCGAACTCCCAGCCGGAGAAGAGGTCGCCGGGTGCGAAGAACAGCGAGTTGCGGCGGCCGTCGCGCAGCCGTTCCAGGTGAGCCGCCATATAGGCGACTCCGCCGACGGTGTACTGCTTGCCGCCGGCGCCGGTGATGACGGAGTGGGCGCCGGGCGCGCCCTGCAGATAGCCGTGCAGATCGGTGATGTTGAGGAGCTGGACGTCGACGTATTCGTCGGCGGTGCCCGCGTCGCGGGCGTGGTCGGTGGCGTAGGCGTCGCTGCCGATGGCGCTCGCGGTGGCCAGGGCCCCCGCGGCGGTGAAGAAGGACCGTCGTCCGATGTCGCGCACTGCGTCACTCTCCTGAGCGGGCCGTCCGTAGGGGGACGACCGGAGAGTCAACCGAGCCGCGCGGGACGGCCGGTCGCCAAGGCGCGTACCGGGCGTGAACGGGCGGGGGACAGTCGCCCCCAGGGCGTGTCCCGATGATCATCGCGGGTGCGGAGCGAAGTGATCTACAAGACACGCCCTGGGGCCGGGCTCACACCCGCCATCCGGCGGAGCGGCCGTACGCCGCGCCGGTCGCGCCGCCGGCGGATCAGCCGCGCGGCGCCTGGGCGGCGGGCAGGTCCGCGGCCTCGGCCTCGGCCGGGCTGTCGGCCAGCTTCTGGCCGCGGAGCAGGAACCAGGCGGCGGCCGCCGCGCCCAGCAGCACCACCGCGCCCACTCCGGCGGCGACGTCCACACCGTCCACGAACGAGCCCTGGGCGGCGCTCAGCAGCGCCTGGGCCTGGTCGGCGGGCAGCTGGCCGGACGTCTCGACGGCGCCGCCGAGCGATTCGCGGGCGGCGTCGGCGGAGCCCTCGGGCACGCCGGGCGGGGTGGCGAAGTCCCGGTAGATGCCCGTGACGATGGAGCCGAGCAGCGCGATGCCGAGCGCGGCGCCCAGTTCGTAGGCCGTCTCGGAGACCGCGGAGGCGGCGCCCGCCTCCTCCTTGGGCACGCTGGAGAGGATCACATCGGCGGTGACGGTGAACGAGAAGCCGGCGCCGACCCCGACGACGAAGAGGATCACGCACATCGCCGCGGTGCCGGTGTCGGCGTGCAGCGTGGTGCAGCCGACGAGCGAGAGCCCGACCATCGCCAGTCCGCCGGCCACCACGATCCGTACGGACAGCCGCCGGGCGACCCATCCGGCGGCCAGACCGGCGCCCACCGCGCCGACCGCGGCCGGGAGTTCGACCAGTCCGGCGTTGAGCGGCGAGCGCTGCTGCACCATCTGGAGGAACTGGGAGAGGAAGAAGACCAGCCCGGACAGGCCGAGGATGGTCAGCAGATCCGCCAGCACGGCCCCGGTGAACCCGCGGTGGTGAAAGAGCTTCATGTTCAGCAGCGGCGAGGCGAGGGTGAGCTGCCGGCGGACGAACACGAACAGTGCGAGCACGCCGACGACGGCCGCCACCGCGATGTCCCAGCGGTAGCCCTCCACCGCCGCTTCCTTCACGGCGTAGACGACGCTGACCATGCCCACCAGGGCCAGCAGCACGCTGGGGAGGTCCCAGGGCCCGGGGTCCGGATTGCGCGACTCGGGGATCACCTTGGCGCCGACGGCCACCAGCAGCGCCATCACCGGAAGATTGATCAGGAAGACCGAGCCCCACCAGAAGTGCCCCAGCAGGAAGCCGCCGAGGACCGGACCGACGGCCATGCCGGCCGAGGCCATCGCGCCCCAGATGCCGATCGCCAGGCTGCGTTCCTTGGGGTCGTGGAAGAGGTTGCGGATCAGCGCGAGGGTGGACGGCATCAGCGTCGCACCGGCGACGCCCTGCAGCGCCCGCGCGACGATCATCATCTCCGGGCTCATGGCGTAGGCGGCGAGCACCGACATGGCGCCGAAGGCGACGGAGCCGATCAGCAGCAGCTTCTTGCGTCCGATCCGGTCGCCGAGGCTGCCCATGGAGACCAGCAGACCGGCGATGACGAAGGAGTAGATGTCACCGATCCACAGCAGCTGCGTCCCTGAGGGCTGCAGGTCCTCGCTGAGGAAGGGGGTGGCGAGGCCGAGGACCGTGGCGTCGACGCCGACGAGCAGTACGGCCAGGACGAGGACGGCGAGCGCGAGCCAGCGGCCCGGGCGGGGCTGGTCGTCCACATGGGCCGAACCGGCCCGTCCTGACGCTATGGTCTCGGTCATTTCTCCATGCTCCGTCGGATGCCGCCGAGCAGCAGCTCGGCGATCGAGTGGTTGAGGTCGTTGCGGGCGACCCGGCCTTCGTGCACGGCCCAGGCGCCGGCGCCCATCAGGCCGTAGAACGCCTCGGTGAGCCAGGCGGCACTCAGTTCGACCCGGAAGTCGCCCTCTTCCTGGCCGCGGCGGAAGAGCGCGGTGATCCGCGCGTCGAGCTCCTCCCAGCCGGCGTTGATCTCGCCGCCCTCGAAGAGCTGGTTCTCGGTGAAGAGGAAGGCGAGTACGGCGGCGACCGGTTCGGCCTCGGCGATCAGCCGGCGCAGCGCCTCGGCCGCGTCGTCCTCGTCCAGCCGCGCGGCGTCCATGGCCTGCGCGAACTGCGCGATGCCGTGCTCCTCCAGGGCTCTGATCAGGGCGTCCCGCCCGGCGAAGTGCCGGTGCAGGGTGGCGCGGCTGATCCCCGCGGCCCGGGCGATCTCGTCCATCGACGTCGTCGCCCGGCGGGTGAGCAGCGCGGCGGCTTCCTTGAGTACATGTTCGCGGTCCACGGCCATGAGACACATGCTAGCCGAATGAGACACAGACGTCTCACTGGAGGGTTTGCTCTCTCATCGAACGCCGACGGCCCGTACCCGGTCGCTTCCGGGTACGGGCCGTCGCCAGACGCCTGTCCTGCTCACCGCGGCTGCTTGGCCGCCGCCCACTCCTGCTGCTTCACCAGATCGGCCCGCACCTCGGCGAGCTGGACCGCGACCGCCGAAGGGGCGGTGCCGCCGCGGCCGCTGCGCGAGGCGAGCGCGCCGGGGACGTTGAGCACGCCGCGGACCTCGGGGGTCAGATGGGGGGAGATCTTGGCGAACTGCTCGTCGGTGAGCTGGTCCAGCTCGATGCCGTGCGCCTCGCACTCCTTGACGCAAGCGCCCGCTACCTCGTGCGCCACCCGGAACGGCACACCCTGCTTGACCAGCCACTCCGCGATGTCGGTGGCCAGCGAGAAGCCCGCCGGCGCCAGCTCCTCCATCCGCTCGCGGTGGACGGTCAGGGTGGCCATCATGCCGGTGAACGCCGGGAGCAGCACCTCCAGTTGGTCGCAGGAGTCGAAGACCGGCTCCTTGTCCTCCTGGAGGTCGCGGTTGTAGGCGAGGGGAAGCGCCTTCAGGGTCGCCAGCAGGCCCGTCAGATTGCCGATCAGCCGCCCCGACTTGCCCCGGGCCAGCTCCGCGATGTCCGGGTTCTTCTTCTGCGGCATGATCGACGAGCCGGTCGAGAAGGCGTCGTGCAGGGTCACGAAGGAGAACTCCTTCGTGTTCCAGATGATGACCTCCTCGGCGATCCGGGAGAGGTTCACCCCGATCATCGCGGTGATGAAGGCGAACTCGGCGACGAAGTCCCGGGAGGCCGTGCCGTCGATGGAGTTCCCGGCGCTGCCGTGCTCGAAGCCGAGGTCCGCGGCGACCGCCTCCGGGTCGAGGCCGAGCGAGGAGCCGGCCAGCGCGCCCGAGCCGTAGGGGGAGACGGCGGTGCGCTCGTCCCACTGCCGCAGCCGCTCGGCGTCCCGGGACAGCGACTGCACATGCGCCAGCACATGGTGCGCGAAGAGCACCGGCTGGGCGTGCTGCAGATGGGTGCGGCCCGGCATCGCGACGTCCGGGTGGGCCTCGGCGAGCCCCACCAGCGCCTCCTGGAGGTCGGCGATCAGCGCGCCGATGATCCGGGCGTGGTCGCGCAGGTACATCCGGAAGAGCGTGGCGACCTGGTCGTTGCGCGACCGGCCGGCCCGCAGCTTGCCGCCGAGGTCCGGGCCGAGCCGCTCCAGCAGCCCCCGCTCCAGGGCGGTGTGCACGTCCTCGTCGGCGATGGTGCCGGTGAACGAGCCGTCGGCGACATCCGCTTCCAGCTGGTCGAGCCCGGCGAGCATGCGCGTCAGCTCGTCCTCGGTGAGCAGGGCCGCCTTGTGGAGCACCCGGGCGTGTGCGCGCGAGCCGGCGATGTCGTACGGCGCCAGCCGCCAGTCGAAGTGCACCGACGCGGACAGCTGGGCCAGCGCCTCGGCCGGTCCGTCGGCGAAACGCCCGCCCCAGAGCCGGACGTCGCCGCTGTTTCCGTTGCTCACTTGCTCTGCTCCTCAAGGCTGCTGTGCCGGCGGCCGTCCGGGGGACGCCGCCGGACCCGGCAGCCGCCCCCCTGCCGCGGGGCGGGGAGGCGGCTGCCGTACGAAGGTGACGGGTCGGGCTCAGGCCAGGTCGCGCTTGGCCGCGATCTTGCTGGACATACCGAAGAGCTCGATGAAGCCCTTCGACAGCGACTGGTCGAAGGTGTCGCCGGTGTCGTACGTCGCCAGGTTGAAGTCGTACAGGGACTTGTCCGACTTCCGGCCGGTGACCACGGCGCGGCCGCCGTGCAGCGTCATCCGGATGTCGCCGCTGACGTGCTGATTGGCCTCGTCGATGAAGCCGTCCAGGGCCCGCTTGAGCGGCGAGAACCACAGGCCGTCGTAGACCAGCTCGCCCCAGCGCTGCTCGACCTGCCGCTTGTAGCGGGCCAGTTCGCGCTCGACGGTGACGTTCTCCAGCTCCTGGTGCGCGGTGATCAGCGCGATCGCGCCCGGCGCCTCGTACACCTCACGGGACTTGATGCCCACCAGCCGGTCCTCGACCATGTCGATCCGGCCGATGCCCTGGGCGCCGGCCCGCTCGTTGAGCTGCTGGATGGCCTGCAGGACGGTGACGGGCTTGCCGTCGATCGCCACCGGCACACCTTCCTTGAAGGTGATGACGACCTCGTCGGCCTCCCGAGAGACGGCGGGGTTCTCGGTGTACTCGTACACGTCCTCGATCGGGGCGTTCCAGATGTCCTCCAGGAAGCCGGTCTCCACGGCCCGCCCGAAGACGTTCTGGTCGATCGAGTACGGCGACTTCTTGGTCGTGGCGATCGGGAGGTTCTTCTCCTCGCAGAAGGCGATCGCCTTGTCCCGGGTCATCGCGTAGTCACGGACCGGCGCGATGCACTTGAGGTCGGGGGCGAGGGAGGAGATGCCGGCCTCGAAGCGGACCTGGTCGTTGCCCTTGCCGGTGCAGCCGTGGGCGACGGTGGTGGCACCGTGCTTCCTGGCGGCGGCGACCAGGTGCTTGACGATGGTCGGCCGGGAGAGCGCGGAGACCAGCGGGTAGCGGTCCATGTACAGCGCATTGGCCTTGATCGCCGGGAGGCAGTACTCGTCGGCGAACTCGTCCTTGGCGTCGGCGACCTCCGCCTCCACCGCACCGCAGGCGAGCGCGCGCTTGCGGATGACGTCCAGGTCCTCGCCGCCCTGGCCGACGTCCACGGCAACGGCGATGACCTCGGCGCCCGTCTCCTCGGCGATCCAGCCGATGCAGACAGAGGTGTCCAGGCCGCCCGAGTAGGCGAGTACGACGCGCTCGGTCACGGGTTTCTCCTTACGGTGCATTCACTGATGGGTATAAGTATGCACTCCACCGTATGATTCGTCAACGCGGAGAGGAACACGCAGGTCAGCGGCGCGCCGACCGCCACCTCGGACGCCATTCCGCCCTACGTCGCCCCCTCTTCCGCCCCCTCCCGCAGCACCTCGACGAGCACCGCCACATGACTCAGGGGCACCTGTTTCGTCGCCGTCAGCAGCGTCAGCGGCCCCCGCTCGGCGCGCCGGCGCAGCCGCTCCAGCGCCCGCCGCGCGGCCTCGCCCTCCAGCTCCTGGCGGTAGCGCTCGGCGAAGGCGGCGAACCGGTCCTCCTGATGGCCGTACCAGCGCCGCAGCTCGGACGAGGGTGCCGCGTCCTTGCACCATTCGGAGAGCTGCGCGGCCTCCTTGGACAGCCCGCGCGGCCACAGGCGGTCCACCAGCACCCGCGCCCCGTCCGCGGCCTCCGGCGGCTCGTACACCCGCCGCACCCGGATACCATCACCAGCGGACATTTCACCCATAACCCCATCGAACCACGGGCGCCGCCGCCGCACCGGGAGCCCGGCGAGCCCCCCTCCGAGGCCCCGCTTTGGATTCAGGGGCCGGGACAGGGTATTTTTCTTCTGCACGCCCCGGCCGGGAAGCTTCCGGCCGGTTCGAGCACCGGGACGTGGCGCAGCTTGGTAGCGCACTTGACTGGGGGTCAAGGGGTCGCAGGTTCAAATCCTGTCGTCCCGACGGTGCGAAAGGGTCCGTTGGACGGGAAGTCTCTTCCGTCCGACGGACCCTTTGCCGTTCCCCCGGCGAAGCGCGGGGTGTGCGGCGCCCAGGCGGCGCCGCGGCGCGTCAGACGCGGGTCACGACAGACCGCCGATCTCGGTGCGGACCTTGTCGACGACCTTGGCCGGGAGGGTGGCATAGCCCTGGAAGGTCAGGTTCTCCTGGCCCTTCTGGCTGGCGACATAGGTCAGGAACGCCTTGGTGGCGGGCCAGGTCGAGGACTTGTTGCCCTTGTTGCAGACGATCTCGTAGGTGACCACGTCGATCGGGTAGGCGCCCGGGGCCTTGGTCGTGTAGTCGAGTTTGAGGACGAGGTCGGAGTCGCCGGCGGGCTCGGCGCCGGCGATCGCCTGGGACGCCGAGATCACATTGGCATCGACGGGAGCCGGTGCGCCGGTGTCGAGGGAGACCGTGCGGATCATACGGGCGACCGCGTACGGCAGCTCGAAGTAGCCGATCGCGCCCGTGGTCCGCTGCACCTGGGTGGCGAGGTCCGAGGAGCCCTTGACGCCCGTGCCGCCCTTGCCCTTCCACTCCTTGCTGTGCTCGTAGGGCCAGGCGTCCGGGGCGACGGCGCCGAGGTAGGCGGTGAAGTTGTCCGTCGTGCCGGAGGAGTCGGAGCGGTGGAACTGCTTGATGGGGGTCGACGGCAGCTTGGCGCCCTTGTTGAGCCGGGCGATCGCCGCATCGTTCCAGGTGGTGATCTGGCCGTTGAAGATCTTGGCGAGCGTGGGGGCGTCGAGGATCAGCCGGTCGACGCCGGGCAGGTGGTAGCCGACCGCGATCGGTCCGCCGACCATCGGCAGATGGACGGCGTGGCCGCCGGGGCAGACCTTCTCCGACTGGTCCATCTGCTCGCCGGACAGCGGCGAGTCCGAGCCCGCGAAGGCGGTCTTGCCCTGGAGGAACTCGTCCTGGCCGTCCCCGGAGCCGTTGCCGGTGTAGTTGATCTTGGTGTCGGGGCAGGCCCGGGTGTAGTTCTTGATCCAGTACTTCATGGCGTACTGCTGCGCCGTCGAACCGGAGGCCCGCACAGTGGCCGCCGCGCCGCAGGCGATACCGGCGGCGCCGGCCGAGGCCGTGGTGCTGCCGGTGCCGGGCGAGGCGGCGGAGGGGCTGGAGGTGGCGTTCGCACCGCAGGCCGTCAGAGCCAGGGCGCCGGAGGCCGCCAGCGCCCCGATCGCCCTGACGCGCGGCCCGCCCTTGCACAGAGATTTCACTCCCCGGCGCTCCTTCCTGCGGACCGGGCGCGCCCGGCGCAGTCGAGGGTGATCAGACCTCCGTAACTATATGCATATGTTTCGACACAAAGAGTTGTTCGCGGCAGTCGGGTGAGGTCAGTGCGCCTTCTGCGCCAGCCTCAGCAGATGGTCCGCGAGCGCCTGGCCGCCCGCCGGGTCGCGGCTGATGAGCATCAGGGTGTCGTCGCCGGCGATGGTGCCGAGGATGTCGTGCAGCTCGGCCTGGTCGATGGCGGAGGCCAGGAACTGCGCGGCACCCGGCGGGGTCCGCAGGACCACGAGGTTGGCGGACGCCTCGGCGGAGATGAGGAGTTCGCCGGAGAGGCGGCGCATCCGCTCCTCCTTGGCCGACTCGCCCAGCGGCGCCCGCGGTGTGCGGTCGCCGCCCTCACTGGGCACCGCGTAGATCAGCTCGCCACCGGTGTTGCGGATCTTCACCGCGCCCAGCTCGTCCAGGTCGCGCGAGAGGGTCGCCTGGGTGACGGACAGCCCGTCGTCGGCGAGCAGCTTCGCCAGCTGGCTCTGGGAGCGGACCGGCAACCGGTTGAGGATGTCCACGATCCGGCGGTGGCGGGCGGTACGGGTCTGCGGCACGGCCTGACCGCCGTTGTGCACCTCGTTGTCCTGCGGCTCGGTCATCGGTCTCGTCAGTCTCCGGATCGTTGTTCCCCGTGGGCCCCTTGGTGGGCCGTGTTGAGGACGGCGGGAAGCCTCCGGAGGAACACCTCCGCTTCCTCGTCCGAGACGATGAGCGGCGGGGCGAGCCGGATGACGTCCGGCGCGACCGCGTTCACCAGGAGACCCGCGTCCTGAGCCGCCTGCTGCACCTGGGGCGCGAGGGACTCCGTCAAGACGATACCGAGGAGCAGGCCCGCGCCGCGGACCTGGCCGACCATTGGGTGCCCCAGGGCCTCGATCCCCTTGCGCAGCCGTTCGCCGACCCGCGTGACGTTCTCCAGGACGCCGTCCTTCTCGATGGTGTCGAGGACGGCGAGGGCGCCGGCGCAGACGACGGGGTTGCCGCTGAACGTCGAGCCGTGCGAACCGGGCGTGAGCAGCTCGGCGGCCGGACCGAACGCCAGCGTCGCACCGATCGGCAGACCGCCGCCGAGGCCCTTGGCGAGCGTGACGATGTCCGCCTCGACACCCTGGGCGCGGGATTCCAGCCAGTGCCCGGTCCGGCCGATACCGGTCTGGATCTCGTCCAGGACCAGCAGGGTGCCGGTGGCGGCGGTGATCTCGCGGGCGGCCCGGAGGTAGCCGGGCGGCGGGACGACGACGCCGTTCTCGCCCTGGACGGGCTCCAGGATGACGAAGGCGGTGTCGGTGGTCACGGCGGAGCGCAGCGCCTCGACGTCCCCGTACGGGACGTAGTCGACCTCGCCGGGGAGCGGGGCGAACGGGGCCTGTTTGGCGGGCTGTCCGGTGAGGGCCAGGGCGCCCATCGTGCGGCCGTGGAAGCCGCCGACCGTGGAGACCATGTGGGTGCGGCCGGTCAGCCGGCCGATCTTGAAGGCGGCTTCGTTGGCCTCGGCGCCGGAGTTGGAGAAGTAGACCCGGCCCGGGCGGCCGGCCAGTGCGAGCAGCCGCTCGGCGAGCGCCACGGTGGGCTCGCTGACGAAGAAGTTCGAGACATGGCCGAGCGTGGCGACCTGGTCGGAGACCGCACGGAGCACCGCGGGGTGGGCGTGGCCGAGCGCGTTGACCGCGATGCCGCCGAGGAAGTCGAGGTACTCCTTGCCGTCGGCGTCCCACACCTTGACGCCCTCGCCGCGTACGAGCGGGATGCGGGGGGTGCCGAAGTTGTCCATCATGGCGCCCTGCCAGCGCCGGGTGAGGCCGGCGTTGGTCAGCGCCGCCCCCTGGTCGTGTGCCGCCCTGGTCACGTCGCCCCCTCGATCGTGTTCGTGTCCGGCACGACCATCGTGCCGATTCCCTCGTCGGTGAAGATCTCCAGCAGGATCGAGTGCTGGACCCGGCCGTCGATGACCCGGGCGGTGTGCACCCCGTTGCGGACGGCGTGCAGACAGCCCTGCATCTTGGGAACCATGCCGCTGGCCAGGTCGGGCAGCAGCTGCTCCAGTTCCGTGGCGGTCAGGCGGGAGATCACCTCGTCGCTGTGCGGCCAGTCCTCGTAGAGGCCCTCCACGTCCGTGAGCACCATCAGCGTCTCGGCGCCCAGCGCGGCGGCCAGCGCGGCCGCGGCGGTGTCGGCGTTGACGTTGAAGACGCCGGAGTGGTCACCGTCGTCGCTGCTGCGGGCGATGGAGGAGATCACCGGGATCCGGCCGTCCTCCAGCAGGGCGTGCACCGCGCCGGGGTCGATGGCGGTGATCTCGCCGACCCGGCCGATGTCCACCCGCTCGCCGTCTATGTCGGCGAAGTGCTTGGTCGCGGTCATCAGATGGGCGTCCTCGCCGGTCATGCCGACGGCGAGCGGGCCGTGCTCGTTGAGCAGGCCGACCAGCTCGCGCTGCACCTGGCCGGCGAGCACCATCCGTACGACGTTCATCGCCTCGGGCGTGGTGACCCGGAGGCCGCCCTTGAACTCCGACTCCAGGCCGAGCAGCTCCAGCTGGGCGCTGATCTGCGGGCCGCCGCCGTGCACGACGACCGGGCGCAGTCCGGCGTGCCGCAGGAAGACCACGTCCTGGGCGAAGGCCCGCTTGAGGTCCTCGTCGACCATCGCGTTGCCGCCGAACTTGATGACGACGGTCTTGCCGTGGTGCCGGGTCAGCCAGGGCAGCGCCTCGATGAGCGTGCGGGCCTTGGGCAGCGCGGTGTGCTTGCGTGCGCTCATGCGCCGGCCTCGCTTCGCTCGGCGGGCTGTGAGCTCAGCGCGCACCCGTGCATGATTCCCTCGCTCTGCTCGCTCATGAGGAGTACGCGCTGTTCTCGTGGACGTAGTCGGCGGTGAGGTCGTTGGCCCAGATGACCGCGGACTCGGCGCCGGCGGCGAGGTCGGCGGTGATCCGCACCTCCCGGTAGCGCATGTCGACCAGGTCGCGGTCCTCCCCCACCGAGCCGTTCTTGCAGACCCAGACGTCGTTGATGGCGACGTTGAGCTGGTCGGGCTCGAAGGCCGCGGAGGTGGTGCCGATGGCGGAGAGCACCCGGCCCCAGTTGGGGTCCTCGCCGTGGATGGCGCACTTGAGGAGGTTGTTGCGGGCGATGGACCGGCCGACCTCGACGGCGTCGTCCTCGCTGGCGGCGTTGACCACCTCGATGCGGATGTCCTTGCTGGCGCCCTCGGCGTCCCCGATCAGCTGCCGGGCGAGGTCGTCGCAGACCGTGCGCACGGCCTCGGCGAAGGCGCTCTGGTCCGGTACGACACCGGAGGCGCCGGAGGCCAGCAGCAGCACGGTGTCGTTGGTGGACATACAGCCGTCCGAGTCGACCCGGTCGAAGGTGGTGCGGGTCGCGGCCCGCAGCGCCGCGTCGAGGCCGGCGGAGGGCACATCGGCGTCGGTGGTGAGCACGACGAGCATCGTGGCCAGGCCCGGGGCGAGCATGCCGGCGCCCTTGGCCATACCGCCGACGGTCCAGCCGTCGCCCTGGGCCACGGCGGTCTTGTGCACGCTGTCCGTGGTCTTGATGGCGATGGCGGCCTTCTCGCCGCCGTGCTCGCTGAGTTCGGCGGCGGCCTGCCCGACGCCGGCCAGCAGCTTGTCCATCGGGAGCCGGATGCCGATCAGCCCCGTGGAGGCGACCGCCACCTCGCCGGCGCTGTGCCCGTCGAGCACCTCGGCGACCTTCTCCGCGGTGGCGTGGGTGTCCTGGAAGCCCAGCGGGCCCGTACAGGCGTTGGCGCCACCGGAGTTGAGGACGACGGCGGAGACCGTGCCGCCCTTGAGGACCTGCTCGGACCAGACGACCGGGGCGGCCTTGACGCGGTTGGAGGTGAAGACGCCGGCGGCGGCCTGTCGCGGCCCGTTGTTCACCACGAGGGCGAGGTCCGGGTTGCCGTTGTCCTTGATCCCGGCGGCGATGCCCGCCGCCGTGAATCCCTTGGCTGCCGTAACGGTCACGGCGCGACTCCGATCGTCGAAAGTCCGGTGGTCTCGTCGAGACCGAGGGCGATGTTCATGGACTGCAGGGCGCCGCCCGCGGTGCCCTTGGTGAGGTTGTCGATGGCGCTGATCACGATGACCCGGCCGGCCGCCGCGTCGTACGCCACCTGGATCTGCGCGGCGTTGGAGCCGTAGACGGCGGCGGTCGCCGGCCACTGCCCCTCGGGGAGCAGGTGGACGAACGGCTCGTCGGCGAGGGCCTTGTCGTACGCGGCCCGTACGACGGCGGCGTCCACGCCGGGCTTCGCCTTCGCCGAGCAGGTGGCGAGGATGCCGCGCGGCATCGGCGCCAGGGTCGGGGTGAAGGAGACGGTGACCGGCTCGCCCGCGACCGCGCCGAGGTTCTGGATCATCTCGGGGGTGTGCCGGTGCACACCGCCCACGCCGTACGGGGACATCGAGCCCATGACCTCCGAGCCGAGCAGATGCGGCTTGGCCGCCTTGCCCGCCCCGGACGTGCCGGACGCGGCGACGACCACGGCCTCGGCCTCGACGAGCCCGGCGGCGTACGCGGGGAAGAGCGCGAGCGAGACGGCGGTCGGGTAGCAACCGGGCACCGCGATGCGCTTGGACCCCTCCAGCGCAGCACGGCAACCCGGCAGTTCGGGGAGGCCGTAGGGCCAGGTGCCGGCGTGCTCGCTGCCGTAGAACCGCTCCCAGTCCGCCGCGTCCTTGAGCCGGAAGTCGGCCCCCATGTCGACGACGAGGACGTCCGGCCCCAGCTCCTCGGCGACCGCGGCGGACTGGCCGTGCGGCAGCGCGAGGAAGACGACGTCATGGCCGGCCAGCACCTCCGCGGAGGTCGGCTGAAGCTCCCGGTCGGCCAGCGGAAGCAGCTGCGGCTGCAGCGATCCCAGGCGCTGGCCCGCGTTGGAGTGCCCGGTCAGCGCACCGATCTCGACCTCCGGGTGCCCCAGAAGCAGGCGCAGCACCTCACCGCCCGCATACCCGCTCGCACCGGCCACTGCCGCTCGTACCGTCATGGACCCTCCTCCTCGATGGCATGACTATACGGAATGCAGCAGTTTTATGCAATGCCCTTGGGGTGGGGCGACGGGTCGCTTGTGCGACCGAGGGTGGGCCGACTGCGGGCCTTCCGCGGCAGGTGACCGGCGCTCCCGCGGCGGGCACGGTTTGACCTTGACACGGTGACAAGGGCTTCACTGCTCGCCGAGGAGGTGGTCTCGATGACGATCACGAGACAGGAGACGGATGCGGTACGGGCGCTCCGGGGATTGGCGGACGGCCGTTCTCCGGTGCGGCTGCGGGCCGCTCTGGCGGTCGGCACGACGCCCGACCCGCGCTTCGTCGACACGCTCATCGAGCGATGCGCGAGCGAGCCCGAGTTCTTCGTCCGCGACATGCTGACCTGGGCGCTCACCCGCCACCCGGTGTCCATGACACTTCCCGGGCTGCTGCGCGAAGTCCGCTCGGAGCGTGCGCAGGCGCGGAGCCAGGCGCTGCACACGCTGTCCAAGATCGGGGACCGGCGGGCGTGGCCGGCGATCACGCGGGCGCTGCTGTCCGACGCCGACGACGAGGTGGCGCGGAGCGCCTGGCGGGCCGCGGTCGTGCTGGTGCCGGAAGGCGAGGAGTCCGCGCTGGCCGCGGTGCTGGCGACACAGCTCGGGCGCGGTGGGCGGGAGACGCAGCTCAGTCTCAGCCGGGCGCTGGTCGCGCTGGGCGAGGTGATGGTGCCGGCGGTGCGTGCCGCGACGACGGCCCCCGACCCGGGCAGGCGCGTGCACGCGCTCGCCACCCAACGGCTGCTGCGCGACCCGGACGCCGGATTCGGGTTCGCCATCGAGGAGGCGAAGCGCGTCGTGGCCCTCGGCGGGGCCGGCCGGGAGGGACGATAGGGCGTGTTGATCGGTGAGGTGGCGCGACGGTCCGGGGTCAGCGCCCGGATGCTCCGGCATTACGAGTCGCTCGGTCTGGTGCGCCCTTCGGGCCGTACCGGCTCCGGCTATCGGGAGTACTCCGGGGAGGACATCCAGCGGATCTTCCATATCGAGAGCCTGCGGTCGCTGGGGCTGTCGCTGCGCGAGATCGGGCGCGCGCTCGACGATCCCGGCTTCGCGCCCTCGGTACTCGTCGACGACCTCATCCGCCGGACCCGCGCACGCATCGCGGCGGAGACCGAGCTGCTCACGCGGCTGCGCCGGATCGATGCCGCACACCCCGCCGGCTGGGAAGACGTCCTCCACGTCGTCGCGCTCCTCCAGGCGCTGGAGTCGACGAGCGCCGGCGCGCGCCAGCGCGCGGCCCTCTCCTCGGTCGACGAGGCTCCGGTGCCGGTGGAGGCCCTGGTCGAGGCGGCACTGAGCGAGACGGAGCCGAACGTCGCCGGGGCCCTTCGATGGGCGCTGGCGCGATCGGGCGACCGCGGCCCGGCGCTGCTGGCGCAGGGCCTCGGCTCACCGGTGGCCGCGGTGCGGGAACGTGCCGTGCGGTCCCTCGCCGAGATGCCCGGCGGTGCGGCTGCCGCGCATCTGCGGGACGCCCTGGCGCACCCCGACGCCGTGGTCCGCGGACATGCGGCCCTGGCGCTCGGGGCGCATGGTGTGGCCGATGCGGTCCCGACGCTCCTCGACATGATCGTGGCGGGGAGGAACGACACCGAGGCGGCCGACGCCCTGAGTGTGCTGGCGAGCGACACCGCGACGGCGGATCGGATCGCGAGCCGGCTCGTCGACCGCCTCGCCCACGACGCCACCGAAGCGCCGGCACGCGGGCGGCTGGCCCAGGCGCTGGCGGGCATCCCGGGGACGAGGGCGTCACATGCCCTCGTGGAGCTTTCGCAGGACGCGGACCGTGCCGTCGCACTGACCGCGGCGTACCTTCTCCGGCTCCGCGAGGCACGGTGACGGGCCTCTCCCTGGGTGCCCGCTACGCGGCCGGCGGGGCGGAAGAGGCCGACCGGCACGAGGTACTCGAACTGGCTCAGCCCGGCGTCGCTTCGGACCGGCGGCGCCCCGACGGCTCACTCGGCCGGTGACGCCGATTCCGGCTTCGGGCAGGTCCGGTGCCGGACCAGGGCGACTCCCCCGGCAACGGCGCCGAGCATCCCGAGCAGCGCGAGCGGGAAGGCGAGGATCGCGAAGTACCCGAACACAGCGGGCCCCAGCAGGCCGATTCCCCCGCCCACCAGGGCCGCCGCCACGATGACGAGGGGAAGCCTCCTGGTCAGGGCCCGCATGGTCGCTTCGCGCACGGGCGCGAGATGGTGCTGGAGCGTCACCGCCACATTGCGCCGCACCATGAAGTAGGCGACGACCGTGCACGCGACCCAGCCGACCCACATCCAGGGAGCGTCGAGTGTGCTGCGGCAGCCCTGCACCTCTCCGTCGGGCCCGGTCCCCACGCCCGTGCAGGGATCGAAGGTGTGGCTCCACGACAGGAAGGCGAACACCAGCGCAAGGACGGCCGGCACGAAGGCTCCCCCGGCCGCGGCCAGCGCCGTCTCCTTCAGGCGCGGCTGCAGGAGCAGTCCGCGTTCGACCGCCCAGGATGTGGCGAGCGCGTCCACGTCGTCCCCGATGTACGCGCCGGGGTCCCGGCCGTCGCGGACCGCGGCGGTCAGGTCGGCGGCCAGCTCCTCGGCCATCTCGGCGGCCGCGTCCTCGTCGACCCCCAGACGGCACCATGTCTCCATGGCCTGGGAGATCACGGTCTCGACGGTCATCGTCATGGTTCCTTCTCCGCGGTGTGGGTGACTATGGAGCCGATGCTGGTGGCGAACTCGTTCCAGTCGCGGCTCCACGACCGGAGCATCTGCCATCCGGCCGGGCTGGGCCTGTAGTAGGTGCGGGCGGGGCCGCCCTCTCCGGTGCGACGTTCGACCTCGACGAGCCGGCGCTTGCGCAGGCGCGCCAGCGCCGGGTAGATCGACCCGTCGGCGACGTCCAGCCCTGCTTCGCCGAGCCGGACGGCCATCTCGTATCCGTAGATCGGAGCCTGTGCCATCAGCGCCAGCAGGCACATGTCCAGCACACCCCGAAGCCACTGCGCGCGTGGAGCGGATGTCTCCTCCATGGGGCAGTACCTTACACCGCAAGAGTCATGCACTGCACGGTAGTGCTCGCCGGTCCGCGGCCCCGGCCCCGTCCGGCGGAGAGAAGCGGCGCGGACGCCCCGCGGGTCGGCCGGGTCACCCGGCCGCACCGGGGGCGCAGGGGCGCTGAGTAGAGCACTCCCCCTCGGCGAGGCAGGCTGTACCCATGCGGTCCCCCCTCCGCTCACCTCCGACTCGCCCGGGAACCGGCGGTCACGGCCGGGCCCTCTTCGCCGTCGCGCAGTGCGTGCCGTTCGCGATCGCGCTGCTCGTGGTGGGCATCGAGTTCTCGCCCGCGCACTTTCTCTACACGGGCCCGCTGCTCACCGCGACACCGGCGCTGGCCGCGGTGACGATGGGGCCCAAGGGGACGATCGCCGCGGCGTGTGTCGCGCTGGCCGTCAGCGTGGCCACCGCCACCTACAACCAGGCATGGGGCAGCCAGCAGGTGTACACCAACTTCCTGGCCATCTTCCTGGTGTCCGCGGCCAGCATCGCGACCAGCGGCGCCATGCACACCCGCCGGCGCAGCGAACTCGACCAGGTGCGCCGGATCGCCGCGGCGGCGCAGGAGGTCCTGGTGCGTCCGGTCCCCGCCCGGCTGGGCCCGGTGCGGGCGGCCGGCATCTACCTCGCGGCGGAGACCGGGGCGCAGATCGGCGGGGACCTCTACGAGGCCGTGCAGACCCGGTACGGGGTCCGGATGATCGTGGGAGACGTACGGGGCAAGGGGCTGCCCGCCGTGCGGGGCGCCGCCGTCGTGCTGGGCGCGTTCCGGGAGGCCGTGCACTACGAGGACGACCTGGTGGAGGTGATGAACCACTGCGCGGCCGCGCTGCAGCGGGAGAAAGCCGTGCCCGGTGCGGTCGATGCGGAGGCGCTGGCCGAGGGGTTCGTGACCGCGCTGATCGCCCAGGTGCCGGACATGGCCGTGGTCCAACTGGTCAACCGCGCCCATCCACCGCCGCTGGTACTGCGGCAGGGCCGGGTGCGGGCGCTGATGCCCGCCTCGCCGCTGCCGCCCCTGGGTCTGGAGGACCTGTTCACCGGCCCGCCCGCCAAGGCGGAGAGCTATCCGTTCACCCCGGGCGACCGTCTGCTGCTGCACACCGACGGCGTGATCGAGGCCCGGGACCGCGACAACGCCTTCTTCGACCTCCCCGAGGCGATGGAAGCGGCGCCCGCCTGCCCCCCGGCGGCGTTCCTGGAGTATCTGCACCAGGGGCTGGTCCGGCACACCGGAGGCCACCTGGCGGACGATGCGGCGCTGCTGGCCGTCGACCGGCTCGACGACGAAGCGGTCCGCTAGGGCGCCCGGCTCCCCCGTCCCGGCGGCGGTACCGGCCCACGGCGGTGACGCGGCGGCGCGGCGCCGAGTGGGGTCAGGAACGCGGGCTGTCGGGGGCGGCGGCGCGGGCCGCGTTCTTCTCCTTGATGCGCACGGCTTCCTTGCGGACCTCGGCCTGGGTGGCGCGTTCCTGCTGCAGCCAGTCGGGGCTCTCGTTCTTGAGCTCCTCGATCTGCTCCGTGGTGAGCGCCTCGGTGACCCCGCCGCGGGCGAGACCCGAGATGGACACGCCCAGCTTCGCCGCGACCACCGGACGGGGGTGCGGGCCGTTGCGTCGCAGCTCCTGCAGCCACTCGGGCGGATCGGCCTGCAGGGCGTTCAGCTCGGTGCGCGAGACCACACCCTCCTGGAACTCGGCGGGGGTGGCTTCGAGGTACACGCCCAGCTTCTTCGCCGCGGTCGCGGGCTTCATCGTCTGGGCGGTCTTGTGCGACGTCATGTGTCAAGGGTATCGAGCGTGTGCGCTACCTCTGACCACGACCGGTAGCCTGGTGCGGTGACCGGCTCGGAAGAATCCCCCTCGTTCCGGCTCGCTTATGTCCCCGGAGTGACGCCCACGAAGTGGGTGCGGATCTGGAACGAGCGGCTGCCCGACGTCCCCCTGACCCTCATCGGGGTGTCCGCCGCCGAAGCGTGCGAGGTCCTGCGGGGCGGCGGCGCCGACGCGGGTTTCGTACGGCTGCCGGTCGACCGGGACGACCTCAGCGCGATCCCCCTGTACACCGAGACGACGGTGGTCGTGGTCCCCAAGGACCACATCGTGGCGGCGGTCGAGGAGGTGTCGGCCGAGGATCTGGCCGACGACATCGTGCTGCACCCGCTCGACGACACCCTCGGCTGGGAGCGCCTGCCGGGGCGGCCCGCGATCGAGCGTCCCGCCACGACGGCGGACGCCATCGAACTGGTGGCGGCGGGGGTGGGCGTGCTCGTCGTCCCGCAGTCGCTGGCCCGGCTGCACCACCGCAAGGACCTGACCTACCGTCCGGTCCTGGACGCGCCCGCGTCGCAGGTGGCGCTGTCGTGGCCGCAGGAGGAGACCACCGACATGGTGGAGGACTTCATCGGGATCGTCCGCGGGCGGACCGTCAACAGCTCGCGGGGGCGCCGCCCGGCCCCGGCGGAGGCGAAGGCCAAGCGCCCCGAGACCGGTGGCGCACGGCGGAAGCCCGCGGCCGGCAAGTCGGCCGGCCGGACCTCACGGGGCACGGCCGGCGGTTCCCGGGGCGGTGGCAGCAAGCGCGGCAAGCCCCGCCGCCGGTCGTAGGCCCCGGCGCCGGCCCCCGGCCCCCGCCGCCCGGCCGCGCCTCACGCGTGCTGCGGCATCTCGTTCTTCAGCGTCGACCTGATCTGCTCGCGCAGTTCGGGGCTGTCGGTGTGTCCGTGGACGGAGACCGCGTGCTCGCTGGCGGCGCGGACCACCTCGTCCTCCTCACCGGAGATGACGAGGCTGCAGTTCGTCTCGCTCGGGAAGTCACGGCAGTCGATCTTCTTTCGCATGGTGCACCTCCTCCCCTCCCAGTCTCGGCCCGTGGCCCCGCCCTCCGCATACGGCGAATCCCGTATGGCGCGAGCGGCGGCCGTGCTGCTGGAGTGAGAGATGAGCGGTAGTGAGAAAAGAGGGAGAACGTAAGGAGGTGGGAGGGATGGCGAGGGCCGCCGGGGCCGCCCGCGGGACCACTGTGGACGAGGGGCGTGTACAGGAGTTCCTGGAGCGTGTGATCACCGACGGCGGGGCCGCGGTAGCCGGCCTGTGCACCTCGCTCGGCGACCGGCTGGGCCTGTACTCGGCCATGGCCGGCGCCGGTCCGCTCACCTCCGCACAGCTCGCGGAGCGCACCGGGCTCGTGGAGCGCTATGTGCGCGAATGGCTCGCCGCCCAGGTGGCCGGCGAGTACGTCACGCACGCACCCGCCACCGACACCTACGAGCTGCCCGACGAGCACGCCGCGGTCCTGGCGGACCCGGCACGGCCCACCTACGCCGCCGGCTTCTTCACCATGTTGCAGGCCCTCTACGCCACCGAGGAGAGCCTGTTGGAGGCCTTCCGCACCGGCGAGGGCGTGGGGTGGGAGGAACACGGCCCGGCGTTGTTCGACGGCACCGCGAAGTTCTTCCGGCCCGGCTACCGAGCCGCTCTGGTGCCGGAGTGGCTGGCCGCGCTGGACGGTGTGGTGCAGAAGCTGGAGCGCGGCGCCCGCGTCGCGGACGTCGGATGCGGCTACGGATACTCCACGACGCTGATGGCGCAGGCCTTCCCCCGGTCGCGCTTCCAGGGCTTCGACTTCCACCGGCCGTCCGTCGAAGCCGCCCGCGACAACGCCGCCGAGCAGGGGCTGGGCGACCGGGTCGGCTTCGAGGTCGCCACCGCCCAGGACTTCCCGGGCGAGGACTTCGACCTGATCACGTTCTTCGACTGCCTGCACGACATCGGCGACCCCGGCGGCGCGCTGCGGCACGCCGAGCACGCGCTCGCCGACGGCGGGACCTGCATGATCGTCGAGCCGAACGCCTCGGCGAACGTGACGGAGAACGCCAACCCGGTCGGCCGGGCCATCACCGCCGCCTCGGTCGCCGTATGCCTGCCGTCCGCGCTGGCCCAGCACGGTCCGCAGGCGCTGGGCAACCACGCGGGCGAGGAGGCCCTGCGGGACATCGCGGACGAGGCCGGACTCCACCACTGGCGACTCGCGGCCGAGAGTCCGGTCAACCGCGTCTATGCCGTCGGGCGTTAGTAGCGCCTGACGCGCCCGGCCGGTCTTCCCCCGGCCGGCCGGGTGGCATCCCCGGGGCCGCGGCGCCTCCCCGCCCTCGCGGCCCCGCCTTGACTGCCCCCTACCCGCTCGTACGCTGGAGGTATGAATGCGGCCGCGGAGGCCGGGCTGCGACGCATTCTCGCCGTCGTGGACCTGCTGATCGATGCCGTCGACGAGGAGACCCTCGTCCCGGCGCTGCTTCCGGTGATGCTCTCCGCGGTCCCCGGCGACAGCATCATCTGGTCGCCCCGCGCCGGGACATCCGACCGGCCGCTCACTCTGCCCGCCGATCTGCTGAGCCAGGACGTACGGGACGCCTTCACCCGCGAGGCGGCGACCGATTCGCTGGTGCTGCACACCACGGCGGGCCCCGGTACCCCGATGCGCCGCTCCACGCTGCAGACCCGCAGCGAGTTCCACTCCCTCGCCGTCTACACCGACGTCTACCGGCCGTTCGGCGCCGAGCAGCAGCTCGCGATGTCGTTCCCGGCCGGCTACGCCGACGGCGTGCCGCGCAAGGTGTGCATGGCGATCAGCCGCAGCGGCAGCGACTTCTCCGACGACGACGTGGCGGCCGCCGCCCTGCTGCGCACCCGGCTCAGCCACGCCATGGACCGGCTCGCCCCGCCGCGCGCCCTCCCGCCCCTGATCACCCGACGGGAGTCCGCCGTGCTGACCCTGCTCGCCCGCGGGCTGAGCAACCAGCAGATCGCCCACCGCCTGGCGATCAGCCCGCGCACCGTCGACAAGCACCTGGAGCACGCCTACGCGAAGCTGCGGGTGAGCAGCCGGGTCGAGGCGGCGAACGCATGGCTGGCGCGGGGTGCCACGGCGGTGCGGCTCGGCCGGTAGTCCGCGGGCCCGCGCGCCGGCCCGGTCGTCCGGCCGCACCGGACGACCGGCTGCCTCGGACGGTCGGCTGCCGGTCGGTCAGCGGGGCACGGCGCGCCGGCGGTAGGTGACCTTGTCGTGCTGGACCCGGGTGACCTCGACGGTCAGCTGCCGGTCGGGGCCGACGGGGAAGTGCGCCGTGCAGCGCACCGCCGCGGCCGGCACGGGCCGGAGGTCGCCGAAGCACCGCACCGCGTCCGGCCCGTGGCGGAACGGCAGGGTGAGCTGGCCGCTGACGCTTCTGGCTATCTCGGTGCGCAGCACGGTGTGGGTGCCGCCGTCGACCTCGCTGGTGGCGTCGCGGTCGCGCAGCCGGGCGGCGGCGAGGGCGAGGGCCCCGGCCGCCAGGAGGCAGGTGACGATGCCGATGACCAGGCCGAGGGCGGCGCCGCGCCGCGGCGGGTGCGCGTGCACCGCCGTCAGCCTCGGGGACCGCGGGGCCGGCGGCGGGTGAGGAATCCCCAGCCGGCCGCGCCCAGCAGCAGCGCACCGCCGAGCGCCGTACCGGCCGGGCCGGTGCGGGCGGCGCCGCCGAGGCCGGTGTGCGAACCGCCCTGCGGTACGACGCCGTCGGCACCGCCGGAGGCGTTGCTGTCGCCCGAGGTGTTGGTGCCGCCGGAGGTGTTGGTGCCGCCGGAGACGTTGCTGCCGTCGGAGACGTCCGTGCCGCCGGAGGCGTCGGAGACGGTCACGGTGCCGGCGAAGGCATGCCGGCCGTCGCCGCCGCTCTGCTGGTCGCCGGACGCTCCGTAGGCCGCGGGGTTCGGTCCGCCGCCCGCCCCGCCGCAGGTGACGGTGACCGGGTACGTACCGGGCGCGATGCCCTGCGGCATGGTCGCGGTGCCGCCGGACCGGCCGTCGAGGGGGGTCAGCGCGAGGGCCGGGATGTCCGCGCCGCCGAAGCCGGCCTCGGCCGGCTCGCCCCGGCAGTTGCCGCCGTCGTAGACGGTGAAGGCGGCGCCGGGCGCCACGGTGGCGGGCTCGACGACCACCGGGTGCGTGGCGTCCGAGGCGGAGGTGGCGCCCGAGACGGCGTCCCGCACCGCCCCCTTCACCGCGCCCTTCACCGCGTCGGTCACGGCCCCGGTGGCGGCGTCCGCCCCCTCGCCGTCGCCGCCGCCGAAGAGCAGGAGGGTCACCGCCAGGGCACCGGCCGCCAGCGCATACAGAGGAATGTGACGTATGTGCATAGAACGAGACAAGCGCCAGGCCGGGGAGTGCGCACCTCGATGGTGCGCCGCCCACGGGGCCCTGTAGCGGGGCGACGGACCTCCGCACGCTCTTCCCGCAGGTCACACGGGCGCGCCCGCCTCGGGCGGCCGAGGCGGCGGGATGGGCTTTCCGGGTGGCGCGGCTCAGCCCTCCAACTGCAGGTTCCACGAGCCGGAGCGGCGGGTGAGGGTGGTCACCGACAGCGGCTGGACGTCGATGCGCCAGTACGAGTGCGGCGGCGCCTGGAGCGCGTAGACCAGGGCGGCACGGACCACGCCGGGCTCGGCGACCGCGAGCAGGCCGGCGGTGTCCCCGGCCGGCCGGGTCTCCAGCCAGCCGCCGACGCGGGTGATGAAGGCCACCAGCGACTCCCCGCCGTGCGGGGCGGAGCCCGGGTCGGCGAGCCAGGTCTCCACCGCGTCGGGCTCGGCGGCGGTCACCTCGCCCAGGGTGCGGCCGCGCCAGCGCCCCATGTCGCAGTCCCGTAGCGCCGGTTGGGCGAGCGGGGTCAGGCCCAGCGCCTCGCCGGTCTCCCGGCAGCGGGCCGACGGCGAGCAGTAGCGCAGTTCGGCGGCGGCCAGGCGGCACAGCACGGGGGCCGCCCGCTCGGCCGCGTGCCATCCGGCGGCGTCGAGCGGACGTTCGTCGTCGAACCGCGTCGCGAGCAGCGAGGAGCTGCGGGCCGCGGCGAGCAGCTTGAGTCGAACGCTCATTCGCCGATGGTAAGAGCACCGCCGCCCCGAACGCTCCTGTTGGTCAGATCACGATAGGTCCGGGGTCGATCAGCCCGAGCGTCATCCACTGCTCCGGCGCCACCAGCGGCCGGAAGCCGACCTTCTCGTACACGCCGTGGGCGTCCTTCGTGGCGAGCGTCAGCCGGCTCAGCCCGCAGGGCGTCAGATGCTCGGCTATGGCCTCCACCAGGGCCGTGCCCAGGCCCCTGCCGCGGTCGTCGCGGCAGACGTAGACATCGCACAGCCAGGCGAAGGTGGCGTGGTCGGTGACCACCCGGGCATAGGCGACCTGGCGGCCGGACCCGGACTCGTACAGGCCGAAGTTGAGCGAGCCCGCGACGGCGCGGTCATGCAGCTCCCGGGGGCGGTCCAGGGCCCAGTAGGCGTCGGTGGACAGCCAGCGGTGGACCAGGTCGGCGTCGAGCCGGGCCGGGTCGGTGGCGAGCTCGTAGCCGTCGAGGGCGTGATCAGTCATGCCGGGAGGTTCGCAGAGGAGCCGGGGCCGCGTCGAACCCGCCGCGGCGGTGCATGCCGGGGCGCCGCGGCCCGCCCGCGGCGCTCAGCTCACCGGCACCCCCACCTCCTCGCAGGCCATGCGCAGCCTGCGGACGCCCTCGGTGAGTTCGCCGGTGCCGGCCGCGGCCGCGAAGCTGATGCGCAGATGCCCGGCCGGCGGCTCGGCGGCGAAGTACGGCCGGCCGGCCGCGACCGCGACGCCGGCCCGCAGCGCCGCGCCGGTCAGCGCCGCCTCGTCGGTACCGTCCGGCAGCCGCAGCCAGAGGTGGAACCCGCCCGGCGGAATGTGCAGGCCGCCGGGCCGTCCGCGGTCCCGGCCGTACGCCGTCCCGGGGCCGGGCCCCTGCTCGACCAGCGCGGGCAGCCGCGTGCGCAGGGCGGCGGTCAGCGCGTTGCGGCGGGCGGTCAACTCGCCCGCGACCAGCCGCAGATGGCGCGGCCAGGCGGTCGAGCCGACGAGTTCCAGGGCGGCCTCCTGCAGCGGCCCCGGGACGAAGAAGTTGTCGACGACCTGGACGGCGCGGAGCCGGTCGAGGACCGGGCCGCGGGCGGCGAGGACGCCCACCCGGAGGTTGGGCGAGGTGACCTTGGTCAGGGAGCGGATGTGCACGACCGTGCCGTCGTGGTCCTCCGCCATCAGGGTCGGCGGGAGCGCGGGCGCGTCGTCATGGCCCAGCAGCCGCGCGAAGTCGTCCTCGATGACGAACGCGCCGGCCGCGCGGGCCACCCGCAGCACCTCGCGCCGCCGCTCCCCCGCGAGCACCACCCCGGACGGGTTCTGGAACAGCGGCTGGCAGACGAAGAGCCGCGCGCCGCTGGCACGGAAGGCGTCGGCGAGCAGATCCGTACGCACCCCGTCGGCGTCCATCGGCACCGGCACCGGCCGCACACCGGAGGCGCGGGCGACGGCGAGCATGCCCGGGTAGGTCGGGGACTCGACGAGCACCGGAGCGCCGGGCGCGGCGAGCGCGCGAAGCGCCGCGGTCAGCGCGTTCTGGCCGCCCGCGGTGACCAGGACGTCGCTCGCGGCGAGCGCGCCGCCGGGGCCGCCGATCTCCCGCGCGAACCAGGCGCGCAGCTCCGGCACGCCCTCGACCGGCGGCCGCCCCCAGGCGCCCGGCCGGCGTCCGGCCCGCGCCAGTGCGGCGGCCAGGGCACGCTCGGGCTGCAGACCGGGGTGGAGGTAGCCGCCGTTGAGCTCGATCACTCCGGGGGCCGGTCTGGCGAGCGTGGCCAGCACGCCGGAGGCGTCCACACTGCGCGGCACCTGGTCGGCGGCCGGCTCCGCGCTCAGCGCGATCTCCTGCCAGGAGGTGTCCAGCGGTCGCGGCGCCTCGGCGCGGGGCTCGGCCCGGAAGGCGCCGGCGCCGGGCCGGGTGACGACCAGGCCCTCGGCGGCCAGCTCCGCGAGCGCCCGCGAGACCGTCACCGGACTGACCCGATGCCGCTCCACGAGAGCACGGCTCGATGGCAGTTTCTCACCCGGGGAGTAGCGGTCCAGCTCCCTGCGGAGGATCGCGGCGAGTTCTGCACCACTGCTACGCTCATGCATGAGAGCCAACGATAGCGCTACTGTCCCGGATGCGATAGCGGTCGACGCCCCGTCCACCACCGGCCAGGGCGCCCCGCCCCGCGCGGCCGCGGGCACCCGCACGGCCGCCCCCGCCGCCGGCGGCTCCATGGCCACCCGCGGCGTCCTGCTCGCCGCCCTCGGCGTCGCCGCCTTCTCGCTCACCCTCCCCGCGACCTCCTGGGCGCTGGAGGGCATGGGCCCCTGGACGGTGGTGATGCTGCGCAGCGTGCTGGCCGCCACGCTGGCCGGCGGCGCGCTCGCGGTGTTCAGGGTGCGCGTCCCGGAGCGCCGCCACTGGGCGGGGATCGCGGTCGTCACCGGCGGTGTGGTCCTCGGCTTCCCGCTGCTGACCACGCTCGCCCTGGAGACCTCCACCACCTCTCATGCGGCCGTGGTGATCGGCCTGCTGCCGTTGGCCACCGCCGCCGGCTCCGCCATCCGGACCGGCGCCCGACCCTCCCGCACCTTCTGGACCGCCTCGCTGATCGGCGCCGTCGTCGTCATCGGCTTCGCGGTGCAGCAGAGCGGCGGGGCGCCGAGTCGCGGCGATCTGTTCCTGTTCGCGGCGCTGCTGGTGTGCGCGGCCGGCTATACGGAGGGCGGCCGGCTGGCCCGCCATATGCCGGGCTGGCAGGTGATCGGCTGGGCGCTGGTGCTGGCGCTCCCGGTGACGGTGGCGGGCGCGGCGGTCGCGCTCTCCACCGAACCGCTGCGGCTGACCGCGCACGCGGTCGGGGGCCTGCTGTGGCTGGCGTTCGGCTCGCAGTTCCTCGGCATGGTCGTCTGGTACCGGGGAATGGCCGCGATCGGCATCGCCAAGGCCAGCCAGCTCCAACTCGCCCAGCCTCTGCTGACCCTGGTGTGGTCCGTCCTGCTGCTCGGCGAGCAGCTGCCGCCGGCCGCCCCCGCGGCCGCGCTGGCGGTCCTGGCCTGCATCGCGGTCACCCAGAGGGCACGGGGGTGACCGCCGCCCACCGGGAGGCGCCGCGTACCCGCGCCCCAGGCCCGCCCACCCCCCTTTGGGGGGTGGGCGGAGGGGTAACCGCGAGCGGGAATCCACGCACGACCTTCCAAGGTGCGCCCCCCGCCTCCGGACGTAAACTTGCCGCGATGGCATGTAGCGCCGTCCGGGCCGCGTCCGGCCCGTCAACCGTTGAAATCGTTGGCCGTTCAACCGCTCGGCCGTCCGCGTCGTCGGCCGTACGGATCCATGGCCGCCCGAAGCGTGGAGGACCCCTGATGCACGCGACCAAGGGCGACCGGCTGGTGGTGCACGGCAGGACCGTGGGACATCACGACCGGGTCGTCGAGATCATCGAGGTACTGGGGACGAACGGCGATCCGCCGTACCGTGTCCGTGCCGAGGACGGACACGAAGCGATCATGTCGCCCGGCCCCGACTCGGTCGTCCGGCACGCGAAGACCTCCGACATCGACCCCGGCCGGTAAGGCCACCGCACACGGGTTCCGCGACGGCCGTGGCGGAAGGCCGCTACGCCCGTCTCGGGCTGCCGTAATGATCGTGTACGACGCGCGCCAGCGCACCCGTCCGGTCCCCGGCCACCTCCTTCGCCGAGAAGTAGATGTGCCCGCCGACCTGCGGGTAGCGGCGGGCGAAGGTGAGATGCCGGGAGAGTTCGGCCGGGTTCTTCCAGGCGGCCGGCTCACTGGTGCCGGCCTTGTAGAGCGCCTCGCCGATGTAGAGGTCGACGCCGGTGCCCTCGACGGTCCGTGACCACCAGGGCACCAGCTCGGCGTAGTCGGCGCCCTCGGTGCCGAGCGGCCAGTAGACCTGCGGCGCGATGTAGTCCAGCCAGCGCTCGCGCACCCAGCGGCGGGTGTCGGCGTACATGTCGTCGTAGGTCTCCACCCCGGCCCGCGTCCGGGAGCCCTGCGGGTCGGTGCTCTCATTGCGCCAGACCGCGAACGGGCTGACGCCGAACCGCACCCGGCGCCCGGAGCGCGCGCCCCCCTCCTTGAGCCGCTGCGCCGTCTCGTGGACCAGCCGGTCGATGTTGTCCCGCCGCCAGTCGGCCCGGCTGTCGAAGTCGCCGCCGTACGCGTCGTACGCCTCGTCGTCGTCGAAGCGCGCGCCGGCCACCGGATACGGATAGAAGTAGTCGTCGAAGTGCAGCCCGTCGACGGGGTAGCGGGCGACCGCGTCCAGCATCGCGTCCTGGACGAAGGCGCGGACCTCCGGCAGCCCGGGGTTGTAGTAGAGCTTGCCGCCGTAGGCGACCGTCCACCACCAGTTCCGGCGGGCCGGGTGGCCGGCGGCCAGCCGCTCCGGATCGGTGTGGTGGGCGATCCGGTACGGGTTGCACCACGCGTGCAGTTCCAGCCCGCGGCGGTGCGCCTCGCGGACCGCGAAGTCCAGCGGGTCCCACCCGGGATCACGGCCCTGCTGACCGGTCAGGGACTGGGCCCACGGCTCGTACGGGGAGGGCCACAGCGCGTCCGCGGTGGCGCGCACCTGGAAGAAGACCGTGTTGAGCCGGTGCTTGACGGCCGAGTCGAAGTGGGCGCGCAGCTCGCGCTGTTGCTCGGCGGGGGAGAGCCGCGCGCTGGAGGGCCAGTCCAGGTTGCCGACGGTCGCCAGCCACATGCCCCGCATCTCGCGCCGCGCCCCACCCGCCGAGGGCGCCGCGGCCCCCGTCGCCAGCAGCGAGGAGGCCGCGCCGAGCGCGGCCACCGCGAAGCCCCTTCGTGTGATCCGTCTCATCAAAAGACCCCAGCTTGTCCGTTTCATCCTGTCCTGAGGGCTCAGAATGCCCGCCCCGGCGGCCGTAGCACAGCACCGCGCGGAGTAACGTCGGGGCCGAGGCGGGCGTCGGACCCTTACGGCGTACCGCCGGTCCTGAAGAACAGCGAAAGGCACGAGGTGACGGACTCATTTGCCGACATTGCACGCGTCGGAGTGGTCGGTTGCGGCCAGATGGGCGCAGGCATCGCCGAGGTGTGCGCCCGCGCCGGGCTGGACGTCATGGTCGCCGAGACCACCGGCGAGGCTCTGGAGCTGGGCCGCACCCGCTTGACCAACTCCCTCGGCAAGGCCGCCGAGCGCGGCAAGATCACCGTCGCCGAGCGCGACGCGACGCTCGACCGGCTCAACTTCACCACCGACCTCGGTGAGTTCGCCGACCGCGATCTCGTCATCGAGGCCGTCGTGGAGAACGAGCAGGTCAAGACCGAGATCTTCCAGGTCCTCGATCAGGTGATCACTCGGCCGGACGCGATCCTGGCGTCCAACACCTCGTCGATCCCGCTGGTGAAGCTGGCGGTCGCCACTTCCCGCCCCGACCAGGTCATCGGCATCCACTTCTTCAACCCGGCCCCGGTGCAGAAGCTGGTGGAGCTCATCCCCGCCCTCACCACCGGCGAGGAGACCATCAAGCGCGCCGAGGCCCTGGTGCAGGACGTGCTGGGCAAGCACGCCATCCGCGCCCAGGACCGCTCCGGCTTCGTCGTCAACGCCCTGCTCATCCCGTATCTGCTCTCCGCGATCCGGATGTTCGAGTCGGGCATCGCCAGCCGCGAGGACATCGACAACGGCATGGAGATGGGCTGCGCCCACCCGATGGGCCCCCTGAAGCTGTCCGACCTGATCGGCCTGGACACCGTGGTCTCGGTCGCCGACTCCATGTACCACGAGTACAAGGAACCGCTCTACGCCGCTCCCCCGCTCCTCCAGCGCATGGTCGACGCGGGCCGGCTGGGGCGGAAGTCGGGGTCGGGGTTCTACTCGTACTAGAAGGTGCCGCGACGCCGCCATGTGGCGCTGCGCAAGGGCGAATTCGCCCGGAGCAGCGCCGATGGCGGCCCGGCGCCGCGGGTGGTGCCCGCTGCCGGCGCCGGAGCCTCGTACCCGCAACCGTGCCCGGTCGGCGCTTCGGCTTCCCGGCCTGCTCGGGTCCGCCGACCTGCCGCGGCGGGAGGCGGGTTCGCCGCGTTCTTCACGAGTTCGGAGTCGTGAAGTGCGGCCTTGTCGGTTCGGCCAACCGACCGCACTGCCGGTCGCGTGAGGGTCAGGTGAACCGACGACGAGGAGTGAGCGCTTCATGGACGCCGAGCAGGCCCGGGCCCGTATAGACGCCATACGGACGACCGCTGACATGGTGTCGGACACCGGCGAGTTGGACCGGTTGTGGGCGGCGTTACCGACCGTGCGTCCTGAGGAGATCCTCGGCACTTGGAAGAGCTCCGGGATCAGCACCGGTCACCGGGTGGAGGGCCTGCTCGCCCAGGCCGACTGGTACGGCAAGACCTTCCACTCCGTCGACCATGTCGAGCCGCTGATCTGCCGCGACGAGCACGGTGCGCTCTTCTCCCACTCGGAGCTGGCCAAAGGCGCAGCAAGCCTGTGGATGGTGGAGTTCCGCGGGGAGACGACCGCCACGATGGTCTACGACGGGCAGCCCGTACTCGACCACCGTCCATGGCGGGAGACGTCGTCAAAGCGGTCCTCACCTTCGGCTGGTCGTACGGGGAGCGCAAGGAACCCTGCTACGCGGCTTCCCCATGGACGCAGCGGCGGGTAAGGAGAACGGGATCCTCGGGAGGAGCCGTCCGCCCGCCGCTCGGGGGAGTTTCGGCGGGCGGACTCCGGGCCGGCGGGCGCCCGTCCGCCGGCTTCGGTTCCCCGTGGGGACTTCGATTCAACTCCCCTGCGCGCGGCCGCGGGAGCGTGTGCGGGGACCCGTCGGGGGTGCGGGGTTCACACCCCGTGCGAACGCGGTCGCGGCGTCACCCACGGTCACTTCACACGGGGTGTGAAGGGCGGACACGCATCTGCCCACCGCACACGCTCCCGCCCATCGGCGCAGCGCAGTTGACTGAGGCGCGTACGCACGACGAAGTCCCTGACCGAAGGAATGAGGAGCGGACCGTGACCGCCCACCCCGAACCCGACCTGACCACCGCCGACTTAGCGGAGCTGCGGCGTCTGCTCGACGTACGCACCGCAAGGGTCGACGGCCAACTCGCGCTGCAGGCGCAGCGCACCGAGCAGAGCGAGCGTGACGCGGACGAACTGACCGCCCGCGTCACGCGGTTGGAGAGCACCCGCTGGCCACTGCCGTCCCTCGCCGCGCTCACGGGAATCGCGGCACTGGTGGTCGCCCTGTGGCAGGCGCTCGGCCGATGAGCCCCCGGCCGCGGGCGGACGGCGAGTTCGCCCCGTCCGCGGCCGGCCGGCCCGGAATCCGGCTCAGCCCAGGTGGATGTGGTGCAGCATCAGCAGGGCCGCGGCCATGCCGGCGGCCGGCACCTCCCCTCGCCCCACCATGTCGGGCACCAGCTTCAGCGGCACCCACTCGCGCCGCTCGGACTCGAAGTCGTCCTGCGGCAGGCCGAGGTACTCCCCCTCGTCGGACCAGTAGATGTGATGCCGCGCGTCGGTGAGGCCGTTGGACGGCTCCACGGTGAGCAGGTGCCTGAGCGGGCCGGGACGCCACCCGGTCTCCTCCTCCATCTCCCGCGCGGCCGCGGCCGCGACGTCCTCGCCGTCCTCGACGACCCCGGCCGCCAGCTCCCATCCCCAGGTGTCGGTGATGAAGCGGTGCCGCCACAGCAGCAGCACCTCGTGGGCCGCGTTGACCACCGTGGCGACGGCGACCGGCCGCATCCGGATCAGGAAGTGGTCCAGGTGGCGGCCGTCAGGCAGCGCCACATCGGCCAGGTTGACCCGGAACCACGGGTTCGCATAGACGGGCTTCTCGCTGAGATTGTTCCACCGCACGTAACTGCCACCTTCCGCTGTTGGACCGGCAAGGTGACACGTGCCCGGTCAGAGCGGAACGCGCAGCACCTCGTCGATGAGATCGGCCGCCTCGTCCGTCGCGGAGCTCCCGGTCTCCGCCAGGTGCTCGCGTACCGCCCGCAGCCGGTCCCGCAACCGCTGCGACTCCATGCCGCGCGCCTGCTCCGTCATCTGGGCGGCGTTGGCCACGGCCCGGTCCGCATCGCCCTGGCGCAGCTCGATATGGGTGAGCATGGCCAGCCGGTGGACCCGGCCGCGGTCGTGGGCGGGGGTGTCGACGGCGGCGTCCGCCTGCTCCCGGGCGGCCCGCAGGTCACCGAGGCTGAGGAGTGCCTCCGCCACTTGTACGTTGACCAGGCCGGGCTGCACATAGCCCGTCTCGGCCGGCTCCAGCCCGGGCCGGATGCGCTCCGCGGCCGCCTCCGCGCGCCGGATGCACGCCAGCGCGCTGGCTCCGTCGCCGAGCCGGGCGTAGGACTTGGCCTGCATCGCATAGAGGTCCGCGGAGAGCGCCGGGGTGATCTGCGGCCCCGCGGCCCGCAGCGCGGCCTCCGCGAAGGCCACCGCCTGGCGGTACTCCCGTACGAAGAGGGACTGGTTGACCAGCAGCGCGATGACGTACGCGCCGAGGCCGCGGTCCCCGCTGGCCTTGGCCAGCCGCAGTGCCTGATGGAAGTAGCGCTGGGCGAGCCCGAGGGCGTCGGAGTCGTAGGCGCAGATGCCGGCGACGGCGACCAGTCCGCCGGTCGCCCGGTGGAGCTGGCGCCCCGTCGTATCGCTGTAGCTGCCCCGCAGCAGCGGCGCCGCCTCGGCGTTGAGGAATCCCACGATGCGCGCTCTGGTCGCGATACCGCCCGCCTTGCGGTACATCTGCTCGTAGTGGGTGCGCGCGGCGCGCAGCATCTCGATGTCGGCGAGGCCCACCCGGGTCAGCCCGTCGCGCGAGACGTCGGAGTCCTCGGGCGGGTTCTCCCACTCCCATACGGGGATGACCGCCGAGGTGCCGGTGAGCGCGGGGGCGGCGAGCACATGCGGCCGCTGCTGCTCGTCGGACCGCCACAGCGCGGTGGCCCGCTCGACGAAGCCGGACAGCGGGGTGTCGGGGGCGCTCTGGCGCCCCGGGCGGCTCAGCCCGATGTCGTCGAGTCCGACCGGCCGGTGCAGCCGCTCGCCGAGGATCTCGCAGATCAGGTCCGGTACCTGGCCGCGCGGCCGCTGGCCCTTCAACCACCGGGCCACCGCGGTGTGTTCGTACCTCAGCGCCAGCCCGCGCTGCCGCCCCAGGCCGTTGATCCGGGCGGCCAGCCCGGCGTGCGAGATTCCGGCCTCGTCGAGAATCGCATCGAGCAGGGTATTGGGCTCCACAACGGCCTCCCGGTGAGCGGACCCGCCACCGGGGCTCCCCGCTCATGGCCTTGTCGACTTCACCACTCCGCCAGTCGAGCGTAGTGAACCCCGCTTCACACGGGGTGTGAAGGGCCCCGGGGCGAGCGCGGGACCAGGCAGTGGAGGCCGGGCGCCCCTTCGGACCAGGTGACCTCGCGGCCGTCCGCCGCGCAGCCCCGCAGCATGTACGCGATCACGTCGTCGAGGCCGGAGGCGGCCTCGTCCGCGGAGAGCACGCCGCCGGCGGCGAACCCGGCGAAGCCGTGCAGGGTGGTGAACAGCGGCATCGCGATCCGTTCGACGGGCCCGTCCCGTACGTCGCCGCTGCGCTGCCCGTCCGCGGCCAGCTCCACGGCCATCGCCGCGAGCCGGTGCGCGGCCGCGATCAGCGCCTCGGACGCCTCCGGCTCGTGTTTGACCGTGTACATCAGGTCGAGGAGTGCCGCGTTGGCGGTGGCGAAGTCCACGTAGGCGCGGGCGAGCGCGCCGAGCCGCTCGGCGAAGGACTCGCCCGCCGCCTCCTGGGACGCGGTCAGGGCCGACTCCATGCGCTCGAACCCGGTGAGCGCCAGCGCGTCCAGCAGCGCCTGCTTGTCCTTGAAGTGCCGGCTCGGCGCGGCGTGGCTGACGCCGAGGTCGCGGGCGAGTTCCCGCAGCGAGAGGGCTCCGGGGCCCTTCTCGCGGAGCGTCTGCTCGGCGCGGTCCAGCAGCGCGGCGCGCAGGTCTCCGTGGTGGTAGCGACGAGTCTGCATGGCCGCCATCCTACCGCCGATGTATTCACTGGCTACATTGTTGTCATTGACAGCATTGTTGGCGCTGCCTACATTGAGGGCATGGCTCACACACCCACCTGGAACGCCGCCCGCCTCCCCGACCAGACCGGCCGCACCGCCGTGGTCACCGGCGCCAACAGCGGGCTCGGTCTCGCCACCGTCGACGCCCTCGCACGGGCCGGCGCGCATGTCGTGCTCGCCGTACGGGACGCCGGGCGCGGCAAGGAGGCCGCCGCCACCGTCAAGGGCACCAAGGGCACGCTCGAAGTGCGCCGCCTCGACCTCGCCGACCTCGCCTCCGTGCGCGCGTTCGCCGAGTCCTGGCAGGGCGGACTGGACCTGCTGATCAACAACGCCGGAGTGATGGCCGTCCCGGAGTCCCGCACCAAGGACGGCTTCGAGATGCAGTTCGGCACCAACCACCTCGGCCACTTCGCGCTGACCAACCTGCTGCTGCCGCACCTCACGGACCGGGTGGTCACGGTGGCGTCCATGGCGCACAAGGCCCCCGGCACCCGCATCCACTTCGAGAACCTGGACCTGACCGGTGAGTACACCCCCGTCCGGGCGTACTCGCAGGCCAAGCTGGCCAATCTGCTGTTCACCCTGGAACTGCAGCGCCGGCTGACCGCGGCGGGCTCCCCCGTGCGCGCCCTCGCCGCCCACCCCGGCTACGCCGCCACCAACCTGTCGAGCCACGACGCCAGCGCGGTCCGGCGTGCGCTGATGCGGGTCGGCAACAAGGTGATCGCCCAGGACGACAGGGCCGGCGCGCTCCCGACGCTGTACGCCGCCACCCAGGACCTGCCCGGTGCCGCCTATCTGGGCCCCGACGGGATCGGCGAGATGCGCGGCGGGCCGACGATGGTCGGCAGATCGGCCGCGGCCAGCGACCCGCAGAGCGCCATGCGCCTCTGGGATGCCTCCGAGGAGCTGACCGGCGTCGGCTTCCCGTCACTGAGCGGCAAGGCGGCCGCCGCGGAGGACGGGCACTGAGCGCGGGGGTACGAGGAGCGCGCACGGCGGGCTCGGCCGGATCTGAGCGCCGGTCCGCCCGTGCCCCGTCGGACGGCCCCTAGGAGGCGTCCCCGCCGGTTCCGCGCCCGCCGAGCGACAGCGAACACCGGCCCGCCCCGGCGGCACGGGCCGGCAGCCGCGCCCGGTCGTTGCAGAGCATCAGCAGCGCCACATCGTCCGTCAGCCGCCCGCCGGCATGCCGCAGCAGCGCCTCGCGCACCTCGCCCACCACCCCGGACGGCGCGGGAGCGCGGGGCGACCCGGCCGCCTCGACGCCGTCGCGCAACGCCTCCGTCAGCGGGAAGAACTCCCCCGCCGCGTCCCGCGCGTCCACCGCCCCGTCGGTGTGCAGGAACAGCGACGATCCGGGCTCCAGCCGACCGCACCGCACCGCCGACAGCTCCTCCGGCAGCGGAAACAGCCCCAGCGGCGGCATCGGATCGGCCGGGGCGAGGGCCGCGACCGCCCCGTGGTCGATCCGATACGGCCATGGATGCCCGCAGTTCAGCGCGGTGACCGACCCGTCCTGCGCGATCTGCACCAGCAGCAGCGTCACGAACTCCTCCGCGAGCGGGCTCACCGCCTCCGCACCGCCCACCGGCTGCTCGACGCGCCCCCGCTCCCGCAGATGCCGCTGGTGCGAGCGCTCCAACCTCCGCAGCACACCGGTGAGTTCGGTCTCGTCGTGCACCACCTCGCGGAAGCTGCCGAGCATCGCCGCGACCATGCCCATGGCCTCCAGGCCGTGCCCGCGCACATCCCCGATCACCACCCGGACGCCGTGCCGGGTCCCCACGACCTCGTACAGGTCCCCGCCGACCACCGCGCCCTCGCTCGCCGAGAGGTGATCGGCCGCCAGCACCAGCCCGTCGATCCGGGGCGGCAGCGGTCGCAGCAGCACCCGCTGCGCGGCCGTGGCGACCTCGCGGGTGCGCTCCAGCTCCCGCACCAGCCGCAGCCGCCGACCGGCCGTCAGATAGCTGGCGCCGACCACCGCGAGGATCGCACCGCAGGTCAGCGCGCGGGTGCCGGGCTCGGCCCCGGGCGCCGCCGCACCGAACGGCACAAGGGCGAGCAGTGCGCACACCCCGCCCAGCAGGACGCACTGGCGGCGGCCGGTGCCCGCGCAGGCGATGGCCGGTGCGGCGGCGAGGAGTTGCAGCAGTTGACCGCTGGTCGAGTGGGACAGCTCCCAGCCCACCACGCCGAGCACCCACAGGCCCGGCAGGACGAAGACCACGGCCCGCCGGACACGGGCCGCGCCGACGCGTGCCGCGCCCCGCGTCCTCGTTCGGATCATGCCGTTGGTCCCCCTAGCCGGTGGCCCCTTGCAGGCGTTGCGCCGATCGGTCGGCCCGCTGCCGCGGTCAGGCGGGCCTCATCGACCTCGTCGATTCTCGCGACGTTATGTGGCCATCCCACGACGATAGGTAAATAACCACTCGATTGGGTGATGGCGCAGGGATCGGCCGGTCTCCTCGCCCCGTCCGGTCCCTCACAGGCGCCACATGGCCCACCCACCGGAGACCGAACCCCTCGCATACGAAGGGGCGAGGGCGCGGAAGGTTCACACCCTCCGCGCCCTCGCCCCTCACACAGGCAGCCGGCGGCTCAGCCGCGCAGCACCGCTCCGGTCCGCTCCACGGCCACGGCCACCGCCGCGTCGCGGGCGGCCGAGGCCTCCTCCGCGGTCAGCGTGCGGTCCGCGGCGCGGAAGCGCAGCGCGTACGCCAGGGACTTCTTGCCCGCACCGAGCTGCTCGCCGGTGAAGACATCGAAGAGCCGCAGCGACTCCAGCAGTTCGCCCGCACCGTCGCGCAGCGCGCTCTCGACGTCCGCCGCCGGGACCGAGTCGTCGACGACCAGCGCGACGTCCTGGGTCGCGACCGGGAAGGCCGAGATCTTCGGCGCGCGCAGCGGACCGGCACCGGCCCGCTCCAGGCGGTCCAGGTCGATCTCCATCGCGCAGGTGCGCTCCGGCAGCGCGAGCGACTTGATGACGCGCGGGTGCAGCTCACCGGCGTTGCCGACGAGCACCTCCTCGCCGTCGACGAGGGCGAGCAGCGCCGCGCACCGGCCCGGGTGGAACGGCGCGTGCTGGTCCTGACGGACGATCAGCTCGACGCCGGCCTCCCGTGCGACCGTACGGCCCGCCTCGATGGCGTCCGCCCAGGTCCCGGGCCGCCCCTCGCCCCACCAGCCGGCCTGCTCACGGCCCCCGGCGAGCACCACGGCGGCGCGCCGCGGCTGCTGCGGGAGGGAGGCGTCCAGCGAGGCGATCTCGTCGTCGGTCGGCCGGCGGTCGACGACCAGCCGGGTGGCCGGCTTCTCGTCACCGGTCGCCCGGAAGACCGGCCCGGTCTCGAAGAGCGCGAGATCGTGCGTGCCCCGGCCGTAGTTGCGGCGCAGCGCGCCGAGCAGCCCCGGGATCAGGGTCGTACGGAGGTCGGGCTCCTCGTCGGACAGCGGGTTGACGAGGGTGACCGCCGCGCGCCGCGGGTCGTCCGCCTCGATGCCCAGCTGGTCGAGAACGTGCGAGCCGGTGAAGGGGTAGTTCAGCGCCTCGACGTAGCCGGCGCCGGCCAGCGCCCGGCCGACCCGGCGGTGCAGCCGCTGACGCTCGGTCAGCCCGCGGCCGGCCGGCGGCTTGGGGAGCGTGGAGGGCAGGTTCTCGTAGCCCTCCAGCCGGATGACCTCCTCGGCCAGGTCGTTGGGGTCGCTGAGGTCGGGCCGCCAGGACGGCACGGTCACGACCAGCTCGTCCTGGCCGTAGACGTCGCAGCCGACCTGCTGGAGGCGGCGGACGACGGTCTCCCGGCCGTAGGCGACGCCGGCGACCTTGTCCGGGTGGTCGGCGGGGATGGTGAGGGTGCGCGGCCCGCGGGGCGAGACGACCTCGGTGACGCCGTCCTCGGCGGTGCCGCCGCCGAGCAGCACCAGCAGGTCGACGGTCCGCTGCGCCGCGGCCGACGCGGCCTCCGGGTCGACGCCGCGCTCGAAGCGCTTCGCCGCCTCCGAGGACAGCTTGTGCCGGCGGGCCGTGCGGGCGATGGAGATCGCGTCGAAGTGCGCGGCCTCCACCACGATGTCGGTGGTGCCGCGCGGCTGGCCGGTCTCCGGGTCGGCGACCGGGCCGGCGATCTCCGTGTTGGCGCCGCCCATGACACCGGCCAGCCCGATCGGGCCGCGGTTGTCGGTGATGACCAGGTCCTCGGCGTCCAGCACCCGCTTGGTGCCGTCCAGGGTGGTCAGCTGCTCGCCCGCGGTGGCGCGGCGGACGCCGATCGGGCCCTCCACGGTGGCGCGGTCGTAGGCGTGCAGCGGCTGGCCGAGCTCCAGCATCACGTAGTTGGTGATGTCGACGGCGAGGGAGATCGGGCGCATCCCGGCCTTCTGCAGCCGGCGCTGCAGCCAGATCGGGGAACGCGCCTCCGGCTCCAGGCCGGTGACCGTGCGGGCCGTGAAGCGGTCGCAGCCGATGGGGTCGGAGACCTTGACCGGGTAGCCGGCCGAGTTCGGCGGCGGCACGTCCAGCAGGGCCGGGTCGCGCAGCGGCAGCCCGTAGGCGATGGCGGCCTCGCGGGCGACACCGCGCATCGACAGGCAGTAGCCGCGGTCCGGGGTGACGGCGATGTCCAGCACCTCGTCGACGAGCTCCAGCAGCTCGATGGCGTCGGTGCCCACCTCGTACTCGGGGGGCAGCACGATGATGCCGCCCGAGCCGTCGTCGCCCATGCCCAGCTCGTCGCCGGAGCAGATCATGCCGTGCGACTTCCTGCCGTACGTCTTGCGCGCGGCGATCTTGAAGTCGCCGGGCAGCACGGCGCCCGGGAGGACCACCACGACCTTGTCGCCGACGGAGAAGTTGCGGGCGCCGCAGACGATCTCCTGCGGCTCGCCGGTGCCATTGGCCTGGCCGACGTCGACGGTGCAGAAGCGGATCGGCTTCTTGAAGCCCTCCAGCTCCTCGATGGTCAGCACCTGGCCGACGACGAGCGGGCCCTTGAGGCCCTCGCCGAGCCGCTCGACGGTCTCGACCTCCAGGCCGACGGCAATGAGCTTGGCCTGTACGTCACGGCCGGACTCGGTCGCCGGCAGGTCGACGTACTCCCGCAGCCAAGAAAGCGGGACCCGCATCAGATCTCCATCCCGAACGGCCGGGTGAACCGGACGTCGCCCTCGAACATGTCGCGCATGTCTTCCACGTTGTGCCGGAACATCAGCATCCGGTCGATGCCGAACCCGAAGGCGAAGCCGCTGTACTTCTCGGGGTCGACGCCGCAGGCGACGAGCACCTTGGGGTTGACCATTCCGCAGCCGCCCAGCTCGATCCAGCCCTCGCTGGAGCAGGTGCGGCAGGGGCGGTCGGGGTTGCCCACGGACTCGCCACGGCAGACGTAGCAGACCATGTCCATCTCGGCGGACGGCTCGGTGAACGGGAAGTAGTTCGGCCGCAGCCGGGTCTTCATGTCCGGGCCGAACAGCGCCCGGACCATGTGGTCGAGGGTGCCCTTGAGGTCGGCCATGGTCAGGCCCTCGTCGACGGCGAGCAGCTCGATCTGGTGGAAGACCGGGGAGTGCGTGGCGTCCAGCTCGTCGGTGCGGTAGACCCGCCCCGGGCAGACGACGTAGACGGGCGGCTCGCGGTCGACGAGCGTACGGGCCTGCACCGGCGAGGTGTGGGTGCGCAGCACGACGCCGCTCTCATCGCCCTCGGTGCCGTTGCCCTGGACGAAGAAGGTGTCCTGCATCTGGCGCGCCGGGTGGTCGGGCACGAAGTTCAGGGCGTCGAAGTTGAACCACTCCGCCTCGACCTCGGGGCCCTCGGCGACCTCGTAGCCCATCGCGACGAAGACGTCGGCGACCCGCTCCATGAACGTGGTGAGCGGGTGCCGGGCGCCGGCCGGGGTGCGGTCGTAGGGCAGCGTGACATCCACCGCCTCCTCGACGAGCACCCGTGCGTCGCGCTCCGCCTCCAGCTCCTCCTGGCGGGCCTTGAGCGCCTGGTTCACCCGGCCGCGGGCCTGGCCGACGCGCTTGCCGGCCTCCGCCTTGGCCTGCGGGGGCAGGGCGCCGATCTCGCGGTTGGCGAGCGCGAGCGGCGAGGTGCCACCGGTGTGCGCGATCTTCGCCTGGGCGAGCGCGTCGAGGTCGCCCGCGGCGGCGATGGCGGCCAGCGCCTCGTCCAGCCGGGCGGCGATCTCTTCCGGTTTCAGGGCTTCGACCTCGACAGGGTCGTACGACTTATTGGGTGCGGACATCTCTTCCCGTGCTTCCGGTGGACTGGCTTGGCTTGGCTCGCTTCGCCTCGGCTCTTCGATCACAAAGGTCGGATGCCGAGCCCGCGCTGTGCCCGCGATGCCTGTGCGCCAAAGGTGCCAAAGGTCAAGTCTAAGGGGGACGGGCAGCGCGGCAGGCCCGAGGTCCCCGGGGCGGGGCGCCCGCCGCGAGCTCCTAGGCCAGGAAGGCCGGCGTCGCGACGGGCAGGCTGAATCGGAACTGGGCGCCGCCGGCGGGGGCCCGGCCGACCGTGATCGTGCCGCCGTGCGCCTCGACGATGCCCTTGACGATGTACAGGCCCAGGCCCGTGCCGCCGCGCTTGCTGCCCCGCCAGAAGCGGGTGAACACGCGGCTCATCGACTCCTCGGGAATGCCGGGTCCCTCGTCGCTCACGGTGACGCTCGTCCCCTCCGTGCTGGTCGCGTCCGTTGCCGGTCCGACCTCGATGGTGACGGTTCCCTCGCCGTGGCGCACCGCATTTTCCAGCAGATTGCCCAGCACCTGGTCGACCTTGTCCGGGTCCGCCCACAGATCCGGCAGCGGCTCCCGCATCCGGATCAGGAAGCGGTCCGGCTGCTGGCCGGCGGTGGTCTGCGCCTGGACGTGCCGGCGGACCGCGGCGATCATGTCGACGCGCTGCCGGCGGACCTCCAGCCGCCCGGAGTCGATCCGGGAGATGTCCAGCAGCTCGGCGATCAGGCGGGTGACGCGGTTGGCGTCGGCGTCCACCGTCTCCAGCATCAGCCGCTTCTGGTCGTCGGTGAAGCGTTCCCACTTTTGGAGGAGGGTGGCGGTGAACCCCTTGACGGAGGTCAGCGGCGAGCGCAGTTCATGGGCGACGGTGGCGATCAGCTCGGCGTGGCTCAGCTCCGTACGCCGCCGGGCCTCCGTGCCGCGCAGCGCGATCACCAGCCGCTGCACGGGCCCCGTGGGCCGGCTGCGGACGTAGCGGGCGGAGACCAGCACCTCGCGGCCGCCGAGCAGCAGATTGCGCTCGGGCTGGCCGCGGCGGATGGCGAGCCCGCCATAGGGGTCGGTGAGCCGCCACCAGCGGCGGCCCTCGACGTCCTGGAGCGGCAGGGCCGCTTCGAAGGGGCGGCCGAGCGCGTCCTCGGCGGCGATTCCGGTGATCCTGGCGGCCGCTGCGTTGAAGCAGACCACCAGGCCGGTCTCGTCGGAGACGACCAGGCCGTCGGGCAGATCGTCGGGGTCGAGTCCCGCCCCGTACGCGTCCGGTGCGGTGGCGGGCGACGGTCCGCGCCCGGCTCCGCCGGCCGGACCGCTGTCAGTGGCGACTGTGATGCCGGAAGTCCTCACACTCATCCCCGTTACCCCCTCCCGGGCCCCCGGCACGCAAGACTACTAGCTCGCCTCGGATGTGCCGGGACGATCCGGCCCACGCCCCTCAGGCGGGTGACACCGCGCGGCAGCCACCGGCGCTGCGCTGGGCGCGGGCGGAGGCGTAGAGGCAGACCGCGGCGGCGGTGGCGAGGTTGAGGCTCTCCGCCTTGCCGTGGATGGGCACCCGTACGACGGCGTCCGCGAGCGCCCGGGTCTCCTCGGGCAGGCCCCATGCCTCGTTGCCGAAGACCCAGGCGGTGGGCCCGCCCATGGAGCCGGTGTCCAGTTCGGCGTCCAGGTCGCGGTCGCCCGCGCCGTCGGCGGCCAGGATGCGCACGCCGGCGGTCCGCAGCCCCTCCACCACGCGCTGGACCGGTACGCCGACGGCCACCGGCAGGTGGAAGAGCGAACCGACCGAGGCGCGCACCGACTTGGGGTTGTACAGGTCCACCGAGGCGTCGGTCAGCACGACCGCGTCCGCGCCGGCGGCGTCCGCGCAGCGCAGCACCGTACCGGCGTTGCCGGGGTCGCGGACGTTGGCGAGCACCGCGACCAACTGCGGGCGGGCGGCGAGGATCTCCTCGAACGGCGAGTCCAGGAACAGGCAGACGCCGAGCAGGCCCTGCGGCGTGACGGTCTGGGAGATGTCCGCGACGGTCCGGTCGTCGGCGAAGTGCACCGGTACGCCGGCCGCGCGGGCCGCCTCGACGATCTCGGCGTGCCGCTCGGCGGCCTCGACGGTGGCGAACAGCTCGATGAGCGTGGGCGCGCCGTCGACGCGGTGCGCGATGGCCTCCCGTACGGCCTGCGGGCCCTCGGCGATGAACCGGCGCTCCTTGCCGCGGAAGGCACGGCGGGCCAGCCGCCGGGCGGCGGTGACGCGCGGGGAACGCGGGGAGATCAGCTCGGGGGTGCCCATGGGCGGCGGCTCACTTCTGTTGTTCGGTGCGTGCGGGGACGGGGGCCGGTCCGTCGGCGCCCGTCCGGAAATGCGGCGGACCCGCAGGCCGGGGCCTGCGGGTCCGCGTCACCACGTCGTCAGGCTGGGGTTCAGGCAGCCTTCGGGGCGTTGACGTCGCTGGGAAGCGCCTTCTGGGCGGCCTCGACGAGCGCGGCGAACGCGTTCATGTCGTTGACCGCGAGGTCCGCGAGGATCTTGCGGTCGACCTCGATGTTGGCGGCCTTCAGACCCTGGATGAAGCGGTTGTAGGTCATGCCGTTCTGGCGGGCAGCGGCGTTGATGCGCTGGATCCACAGCTGACGGAAGTCGCCCTTGCGCTTCTTGCGGTCGTTGTAGTTGTAGACGAGGGAGTGGGTGACCTGCTCCTTCGCCTTGCGGTACAGGCGGGAGCGCTGGCCGCGGTAGCCGCTGGCCTGCTCCAGGATCGCCCGGCGCTTCTTGTGGGCGTTGACTGCCCGCTTGACGCGTGCCACTTGTTAACTCCTTGTAGCGGGGCCGTGGTTGTCGTCACACGACCCGAGTCGATTGAGTCCCGGTCCGAGTCGCGCGCCCCGGTCGTCGAGTGGGGCGCGGCGGCTCACTTGCCGAGAAGCTTCTTGATCTTCGCGGCGTCGCCCGGGGCCATCTCGGCGTTGCCGGTGAGGCGACGCGTCACGCGGGACGACTTGTGCTCGAGCAGGTGGCGCTTGCCGGCGCGCTCGCGCAGCACCTTGCCGGAGCCGGTGACCTTGAAGCGCTTGCTGGCACCGCTGTGCGTCTTGTTCTTCGGCATGCGCCGTTCTCTCCTCGTCAGTGGCGCTCCCACCGGCACGGACCGGCTAGCGGGAGCGTCAGATGTATCGGTTGGTATCCGGGGCGGGTGCCCCGGCATGGATCCGGGGCTCGCCCAGAGATCACGCCTCGGCGGGCTCCTCGGCGGGCTCCTCCGCGGGAGCACCGCCCTGGCGCTCCGCCTTGCGGGCGGCCTGCGCCTCACGGGCCTCGGCCATCGCCTCGGTCTTCTTCTTGTGCGGACCGAGGACCATGATCATGTTTCGGCCGTCCTGCTTCGGATTCGACTCGATGAAGCCGAGGTCCTCCACGTCGGACGCGAGCCGCTGCAGCAGCCGGAAGCCCAGCTCGGGGCGGGACTGCTCGCGACCACGGAACATGATCGTGATCTTGACCTTGTCACCCTGCTTGAGGAACCGAACGACGTGACCCTTCTTGGTGTCGTAGTCGTGCGGGTCGATCTTCGGCCGGAGCTTCATCTCCTTGATGACCGTGTGCGCCTGGTTCTTGCGCGCCTCACGGGCCTTCATGGCCGACTCGTACTTGAACTTTCCGTAGTCCATGAGCTTGCAGACCGGCGGACGGGCGTTCGCCGCCACCTCGACCAGGTCGAGGTCGTACTCCTGCGCAAGCTCCAGGGCCTTGGCAAGCGGCACAATGCCGACCTGCTCGCCACTGGGACCGACGAGTCGCACCTCGGGGACGCGAATCCGGTCGTTGATGCGGGGCTCGGCGCTGATGGATCCTCCTCGGTAGCACCACGCGACGGCCTGGCGGACTGCCGCGTAACGTCTGTTCGGTGTGACCAACCGCGCCGGTACATGCAAAACGCCCCGGACGGGACACAGGCGGGGCTCCACATAGATCTGGAGCACCGCCGCGAAGTCTCCGCGGGGCGCAGCCGGACCGTTGACCCGCCAACCTGAGGTCGGTCGGGTGGGAGAACGGAGCCTCCACTTGTGGGCCGGTCACATGCGTGTCCGGCCGGTCGGAACACCAGAATACACGAGTCAAGGGGTGCCACCCACTCCTGTGCGGGCACCGGTGGCGGCGCGCAGGCCCTCCGCGCCCAGGAGGACACTCCCGGACGCGGGGCCCGTCGGCGCTGCCCATAGGCTGGAGCCGACCCCTCAGCAGGAAGAAGCCCGAAGACATGAGCGACCAGACCCCGCAGCAGCCCGACCCCACGAGCGCGGCGCAACCCGACTTCGACGCCATGACCCGTGACATCGCCGAGGTGCCGGCCGTCGAGGTGATCACCACGGTCGCGGTGCATCTGATGAGCTCGGCGGCGGTCAACCTGGGGCTCGCCGAGGACGGCGCGGCGCACAAGGACCTCGACGAGGCGCGCAAGCTCATCCAGGCGCTCGCCGGGCTGGTCACCGCCAGCGCCACCGAGATCGGCTCGTACCACGCGGCCCCGCTGCGGGACGGGCTGAAGTCGCTGCAGCTGGCGTTCCGCGAGGCGTCGGTCGTCCCGGACGAGCCGGGCCAGGGTCCCGGGGAGAAGTTCACCGGCCCCGTTTACGGCTGAGCCGCGGATCTTCCGTACGGACGAAGGGCCCCGACCGGGAGACGGTCGGGGCCCTTCGGGTGTGCGGTGCGGGTGGCGCCCGGACTCAGGGCCGCCCGCCGGGACCGCTCGCGGCATCGGCCGGCATGCCCTCGTCGGCGACGATGAGCGGCTCGTGGGCCGGATGGGTGACCTGATGGACCACGGCCGCCAGGGCACCGCCGATCAGCGGCGCGACGATGAACAGCCACAGCTGGGTGATGGCCGCGCCGCCGGCGAACAGGGCCGGGCCGATGGACCGCGCCGGATTCACGGAGGTGCCGGTCAACGGGATGCCGACGAGGTGGACGATGGCCAGCGCCAGACCGATCGCCAGTCCGCCGAAGCCGAGCACGGCCACCTTGTGGGTGGCCGACAGCACCACGAAGACGAACAGGAAGGTCATCACGATCTCGATGACGAAGGCACCGCCGAGGTTGATGTGCACCGCCGAGCGGTCGCCCCAGCCGTTGGTGCCGAAGGCCCCGTGCGTCTGCAGGCCCGGGATCTGCGTGGCGACCAGGAGGAGCAGCGCGGAGCCGACGATGGCGCCCAGGACCTGGGCGATCCAGTACTCGACGGCGGTGCGCACCGTGATGCGGCGGGCCAGCAGGATGCCGAGCGTCACCGCGGGGTTGATGTGGCATCCGGAGATCGGGCCGATGGCGTAGGCCAGGGCCAGCATCGTGAAGCCGAAGGCCAGGGCGATGCCGAAGGTGCCGATGTACTCGCCGGCCAGCACCACCGAGCCGACGCCGAAGAACACCAGAAGCAGCGTGCCGAGGAACTCGGCCACGACGACGCGGGTCAGAATCGTGGAGGTCGCCGCCTCCCTCTCCGTCTCGGATTTCTCCATGGGGGCTCTCCTCGCGTGGATCTTGAGCTCTCCTCGCATTGTGCGGCCCTGGAGACGACCCCGCCCGTTGGCGGCCCCGGGCCCGGGCGGGATGCCGGGCCCCGGAGCGGCGGCTCAGCGCCGGTAGAGCGGCTGCCCGCCCGTCGGGCCGCCGGGCGGGAGAAGGGCCAGGTCCAGGCCCCGTACCAGCCGGGCGCGGAGCACCTCGTCGGTGGCCAGCGCCTGCGCCAGGCGCTGGGCGACCTCGGCGGTCGGTGCCCCGGCGGCGAGGCCGAGCGCGAGCGTGCCGTCGGTCTCCTCGGACGGTGCGAGATGGGCGACGAGCACGGCGGGCTCGGCGGCGAGCAGGGCGCGCAGGGCGTCGGTGACGGCCGGGTCGGCGAGCGGGTCGGCGGTCGTGCGGCCCTCCGCCAGGGCGCGCAGCGCGGGGCCGGTGAGCTGGTAGGTGACCGGGCCCGCCAGGTCGATGACGAGGGTGTCGGCCTGCTCGTGGGAGGCGGCCAGCAGCGCCTGGTGGAGCGGGACCGCCACCGGGCGGGCGTCCGGGCGCCAGCGCTTCAGCGTCTCCATCGACGTGAAGGCGGGCAGGGCGCGGCGGCCGTCCGGGGCCTTGAGGGTGGGGACCGCCATATCGCTGGTCTTCTCACGGCGCAGGCCGTCCGGGCCGGTTTCGACCTCGCCGAGGAGGGCGACCACCGGGACGAGGACGCGGGCGCCGGCCAGCGCCGCGAGGAGTTGCGGCTCGGCGCCGCGGTCGTCGTCGTACGCCGCCAGGGCGGCCGCCAGCGCGGGGTCGGCCGAGCCGTCGTCGTCGGAGAAGCCGGGGTCGGGGATGTTCTTCTGCACGCCGGCGAGCGTATCGGGCCGGCTTCCCGCGCCGTCGTGCGCCCGGGGGCTTCAGGTGCGGGTCCGCCAGATGACGGCCGCGGCGGCGACGAGGGCCAGGCCGAGGGCGCCGGCGGTCCAGGGGACCCAGTCGACGGGGGTGTCGGCGGGGTCGTCCGTGGTGGGGCCGGGGCCGAAGTAGCGAGCGGAGTAGTCGGCGGGAACCGGCTTCTGGGGTGCGGGCTTGAGGGCGGGGGCGGCCTTGAGGGCGGCGGCGGGGTCGATCAGGCCGGCGCCGTAGTCGTCGTCGCGACCGCCCTCGGGGGTGTCCTGGGCGGTGGCGGTGAGCAGGCGGCGGATCTGGGCGGGGCTCAGATCGGGGTGGGCGGAGCGGATCAGCGCGATGGCGCCGGAGACGAAGGCGGCGGCGGGGCTGGTGCCCCAGCCCGAGACATAGGCGCTGCCGTTGCCGGCCATGGCGATCTCGTCGCCGGGTGCGCTGACCGTGGCGTACCAGTGGCGGGTGGAGAAGTCGGCGCGTTCGCGCCGGTAGTTGACGGCGGTGGCGGCGATGACGCCCGGGTAGGCGGCGGGGTAGGAGACGTGGTCGCCCTTCTCGCCGCCGTTGCCCGCGGAGGCGACGACGGGGATGCCCTTGCCGAGGGCGTACTGGATGGCGGCGTCCTCGCGCGGCTCGGGGTGTGCGGACTCGCTGTCGTCGCCGAGCGACATGCTGATCACGTCGGCGCCGTGGTCGGCGGCCCAGCGGATGCCGTCGGCGAGCGCGCCGGCCTTCTCCGTGCGGGCCCGCCCGCGCTGCGGATCGTTGTCCTCCAGGATCACCCGGACCGGGAGGATCTTTGCTTCGGGGGCGACGCCGAGCACGCCGTCCTGGCGGCCCTGGCCGTGCCCCCGGCCCGCGATGACGCTGGCCATTCCGGTGCCGTGCCGGGCCCATGCCCCGTCTCCCGGGCCGGCGCCGAAGCCGACCAGGTCCTTCTCGGGCAGGACCTGGCCCGCCAGGTCGGGGTGGTGGGCGTCGACGCCGGTGTCCAGGACGGCGACGGTGACGCCCGCGCCCTTGGTCGTGCGCCATGCCTGCTGGGCGTGGATGGCCTGCAGGCCCCACTCCTGGGCGCGGATCACATCGGCGTGGGCGGGCACGGAGGGCAGCACGGCGAGCGCGGCGGCGGCCAGCGCGACGGCGACGCCGCGCAGGGTGGTCTTCGTCATGGCGAGGACTCCGTGGTGTGCGGGGCGATGCCGGACGCCGTGCGGAAGTCCGTCGCGATGCGGTCCGCGATGTCCTTGGCGTCGTGGCCGAGGCCCGACTCGGCCGGGGCGGTGGTGGCGCCCGGCCGGACCGCGGCCTCGGCGGACTGCGGTGCGGAGACGGCGCGGCCGTCGGCGAAGCCGGAGACGGCGAAGACGATCACCGGGATGTCGGTGAGCACCCGGACGGTCCAACTGGCCCGCTGGGCGCGCCCGAAGCCCTCGGCCGGGGTGCCCTTGGCGGCGTACGGCACCGGCATCAGGTCGGTGCGGCTGCCCAGGCTCTTGGTGCTGAAGCGGGTGTTGAGGGCCATCATTCCGGCCGCGTCGGCCTTGGCGGTCTGCACACCGACCGTGATGACGCTGGAGCGGGTGGCGTCGAGGTAGGTGGCCCGCAGCAGGCGGACGCAGCCCGCGCGGGCGAGCGCCTGGGCGAGCGGGCGGTCGTAGGCGCCGGTGCAGCCGCTGTCGGGGGCGACGGCGATCCGGGTCCAGGTCCGGTCGGCGCCGCCGGGGCCGACGCCCAGGCCCTGGATGGTGCGCGGGAAGAGCGTGTCGACGGGGGTGTTGCGCCAGACGTCGCGGCCCGCGGCGAAGGCGGCCTCGGGGGTGGGCGGGGCGTCGGCGGAGTCGGCGGTGAGCCAACTGCCCACCGCCGCACCGCCGATGAGGCCGATGCCGAGGACGAGGCAGGCCGCGGCGGCGCCCACCGGGCCGCGGAGGCGGCGGCCGGTCGAGGGCCGCGGCCGGGTCCCGGCGGGCATGCCGACGGTCGCCCCGGGCGTCTGCTGCGGCAGGGGCGTGCGGGGCCAGGGCGGCTGCTGCGGGCGCTCGGCCGCGGGCGCCGGCGGCTCGCTGCCGGGCGCCGCGGACGGGGTGGCGGAGGCGGGCTTGCGGGACCGCGGCGGGGTGCCGGCCGCGGGCGCGGGGCCGCCGTTCCACAGGTCCTGGCTGTTGGCCAGGTGGAAGGCGGCGGTGTCCCGGAAGGCGTCCGGGCGCCGGGGCGGCGGTGTGGTGGGCGCCGGGGAGCCGGGCGCGTGGTGCGGGCGCGGGGGCTGTCCGGTGGGCGGCGCCGGTGGCGGCGCGCTGGGGCGCGGCGGGACGGCCGGGTCGGCGGGAGGCGCGGGCCGTCGGGGCGGTGTCGGGTCGGCGGCCGGGGGCTGCGCGGCCTGCGCCCTGACGGGCGGGGCGGGCGGGGCGGGCGGCGCGCTCGGCACCCGGCGCAGCACGGTCGTACGGGGGTCCGTGTGCGGTTGCGGCGCCGGGGTCACCGGGGGCTGCCGGGGCGGCCGCGGGGGTATGGGCGGGATGTGCCGCGCATCGGCGAAATCAGCGTCGGTGCTCACCCGCGCTCCCCCTTGCACCGTGGCCCCGGACCCGATCCGCAATCGGGGCAGGGTGACTGGTATCCGGACAACACGCCGCTGACCTGCTGGTTGCGGTGTCGGGCCACTCTAAGGGCTGGCGCCGTCGGCGCTCCAACCCTCCCCCGAGCTCTGAAGGAGCAGGGGATGCCCCCAGTCGCCGCCATGTCCGCTCTGTCGCGATCTCTCCCCTACCCAGTGGTAAACAGGCGTGGCAGGCTGCGGACCATGCCCCAGCACACAGCCGACGCGGATGGCGACAAAGCCCGTTACGACCGGGCCACCGCACACCTCGACGCGCCGCTGGCCGTCGTCGACCTGCAGTCCTTCGACGCCAACGCCGCCGATCTGGTGCGCCGCTCGAAGGGGAAGCCGATCCGGGTGGCGAGCAAGTCGGTGCGCTGCCGGGCCCTGCTGGAGCGGGTGCTGGCGCGGGAGGGGTTCGCCGGGATCATGAGTTTCACGCTGGCCGAATCGCTGTGGCTGGCCCGCTCGGGCTTCACGGACGTGCTGCTGGCGTACCCGTCGGTGGACCGGGCCGGCTTCGCCGAGCTGACCGCCGATGCCTCGCTCGCCGGCGCGGTGACGGTGATGGTCGACGATCCGGCGCAGCTCGATCTGATCGACGCGGCCCGCCCGGGCGGTGGCCGCGGCGGCGAGGAGGTGCGGGTGTGCCTGGAACTGGACACCTCCTTCCGCCTGCTGGGCGGCGGGGTGCGGGTCGGCGCGCGGCGCTCGCCGCTGCGGGCGCCGGCCCAACTCGCCGCGCTGGCCCGGACGGTGGCGCGCCGTCCCGGGTTCCGGCTGGTGGGGCTGATGGCGTACGAGGGGCATGTGGCGGGTGTGGGCGACGAGGTCGCCGGCAAGCCGGTGTTCTCGCGGACGGTCCGGGTGATGCAGGCCGCGGCGCGCAAGGAGCTGGCCCGGCGCCGCTGGGAGGCCGTACGGGCGGTGCGGGCGGTGGCCCCGCGGCTGGAGTTCGTCAACGGCGGTGGGACCGGCAGTGTGCAGCACACGGCGGCGGAGGCGGCGGTCACCGAGATCGCGGCCGGGTCGGGGCTGTATGTACCGCGGCTGTTCGACAACTTCCGTTCGTTCAGCGGGCGTCCGGCGGCGCTGTTCGCCCAGCCGGTGGTGCGCCGGCCCGGTCCGGGCGTGGTGACGGTGCTGGGCGGGGGCTATCCGGCGTCGGGGGTGGCGGGCGCGGACCGGCTGCCGGTGCCGCATCTGCCCGCCGGGCTGCGCTACGACCCGCAGGAGGGGCCCGGCGAGGTGCAGACGCCGCTGCTGGGGCCGGCCGCGGACCGGCTGGCGATCGGCGACAAGGTGTGGTTCCGGCATGCCAAGGCCGGTGAGCTGTGCGAGCGGTTCGACCGGCTGCAACTCGTCGACGGGGACCGGGTGGTGGACACGGTGCCGACGTACCGCGGGGAGGGCCACGCCTTCCTGTGACCCGGCGCGGGCCTCCCCGGGTACGGATCGGTGCGGTCAGTACACGCTGTCCTGCTGGTCGGGGATCACCGAGCCGTCGGGGCGGTGAATCGGGGCGAGGGTGCCGTCCGGCTGGACGGAGCCGGCGGTCGAGCACGGGTACGCGTCGGTCTTGCGCTTCTTCGGCTCGATGAACATCGGGTTGATGATCCAGCGGTGGTCGCTGTTGTCGTACGCCCGGCACATCAGCTCGGTCTTGTTGCGGTTGATGGCCAGGTGGCCGGCGGTGGCATCGCCGACGAACGTCACATCGGTCTCGGCGTCGCCCGCCGCGAAGGCGGCACGGTGCGCCGGGTCCTGCTTCTGCCACGCCTTGGCGCCCTTGACGTGGAAGATCTCCTGGTTGATCCAGCAGCGCTTACCGTCCATGTACGTCAGGACCTCGCCGTTGGTGTCCTTGACGTCGCCGCAGCCCTGGACGCCGGTGGTGAGCTTGCCGCCGCGGACGAGGTTGCGGATGCCGATGACGTGGTCGCGGTCGATGCCCACACCGGGCGCCCAGGCGCGTACCAGCGGCTCCGCGGAGGCGGAGACGATGTAGACGTCGAAACCGGCCTTCTTGAGGGTGCCGATGAGGTCGCGCTGCTGCTCGTAGTAGCGGATGTATCCGGCCCACTTGTGCGTGCCGACCGTCTGCTCCGTACCGATCGGCGCGGCGAGGTTCTGCTTGCGCGCCTTGGCAGCGTACGAGGTCAGGGTGGCCGGGCTGTGCCCGGCGAACAGCTGGGTGATCCAGACGTAGGAGGGCACCGTGCGCCGGTGGTTCCACTCGCCCGCGAACGCGGGCTTGCCGTCCGAGGTCTTCTCGTCGTTGTAGACGTCGAGGATCTCGTCGGTGCAGCCGGTGTCGGTCGACGTCGGCAGCGGGTGGCCGGCGGGTACCTGCGTGCCGCACGCCTCGGTGAGCGCGCGGGCGGCGTCGTCGGTCAGCCACTTGTTGGTGGCCTTCCAGCTGGCGGGGCGGAGCACCTTGTCGTGGCGCAGCATCCAGGCCAGCGTGGCGTCGGAGATGTCGTTCTTGACGACGGTGTTGTCCCAGTCGAAGGTCGCGACCGGGCGCGCTCCCCCGCTCCCGGAGCAGCTGCCGCTCTCGTCGATCATCTTCTGGAGCTTGGCGTGGTTGTCGCCGTACCAGCCCTTGGACACGTGGAGGGTGGGGCAGTGGCGCGGGGCCGGTCCGGCGGTGGCCGTCTGGGCGACGGCGACGCCGCCTCCGGCGACGGCGAGGGCAGCACCGGCTGCCAGCCAGCGACGCTTGTTGAGCATGGAACGCACTCCTGTCGAACCTGTCGAACGAAGAACCGAAGGCGGACGCTAGCGCATGGCGGCCGGACGTCGAGCGACGTCCGGCCGCCATGGCGCTTACCCGGAAGTGAACAGCGAGTGGCTTACAGCGGGGTGACGTACGCGCCCGCGATACCGCCGTCGACCAGGAACTCGGCGGCGTTGACGAACGAGGAGTCGTCGCTGGCGAGGAAGGCGACCGCGGCGGCGATCTCCTCGGGCTCGGCGAACCGCCCGACGGGCACGTGCACCAGGCGGCGCGCGGCGCGCTCGGGGTCCTTGGCGAACAGCTCCTTGAGCAGCGGGGTGTTGACCGGCCCCGGGCACAGGGCGTTGACCCGGATGCCCTCGCGGGCGAACTGCACGCCCAGTTCACGGGACATCGCCAGCACGCCGCCCTTGGAGGCGGTGTAGCTGATCTGGGAGGTGGCGGCGCCCATGACGGCGACGAAGGAGGCGGTGTTGATGATGGAGCCGCCGCGGCCGGTCCGCTGGAACTGGCTCTGCATGTAGGGCAGCGCGTGCTTGCAGCACAGGTAGACCGAGGTCAGGTTGACCTCCTGGACGCGCTTCCAGGCGTCGAGGCCGGTGGTGAGGATCGAGTCGTCGTCGGGCGGCGAGATGCCGGCGTTGTTGAAGGTGACGTCGACCGAGCCGTAGGTGTCGAAGGCGGTCTTGTAGAGCGCCTCGACCTGCTCGGAGTCGGTCACGTCGACCTGGACGAAGGTGCCGCCGACCTCTTCGGCGGCGGCCTTGCCGGCCGTCTCGTCGATGTCGGCGCAGACGACGTTGGCGCCTTCGGAGGCGAGTCGGCGGGCGGTGGCCAGGCCGATGCCGCTGCCGGCTCCGGTGATCACGGCGGTACGGCCGACGAGGCGGCGGCACACTGCGGTCTGGTCGGTCACTTAGCGCTCCTCTGTGCTGATGAAGATGTTCTTGGTCTCGGTGAAGGCGGCGAGCGCGTCCGGGCCCAGCTCACGGCCGAGACCGGACTGCTTGAACCCGCCGAAGGGGGTCCAGTAGCGCACGCTGCTGTGGGAGTTGACGGAGAGGTTGCCGGCCGCGACGGCCCGCGAGACGCGCAGCGCACGGCCGACGTCGCGGGTCCACAGCGAGCCGGACAGGCCGTAGTCGGTGGCGTTGGCGAGCCGTACCGCCTCGGCCTCGTCGTCGAAGGGGAGGACCACGGCGACCGGCCCGAAGATCTCCTCGACGGCCGTGCGGTCCTCGGGGCGGCCCTCCAGGACGGTGGCCGGGTACCAGAAGCCCTTGCCGGCGGGGGCCTCGCCGCGGATGGCGGCCGGGGCGTCCTCGGGGACGTAGGACCGGACCCGCTCGCGCTGGGCGGCGGAGATCAGCGGGCCCATCTGGGTGGCGGGATCGGCCGGGTCGCCGACCGCGAAGGACTTGACCGCCGGTTCCAGCAGCTCCATGAAGCGGTCGTAGACGCCGCGCTGGACGAGGATGCGGCTGCGGGCGCAGCAGTCCTGGCCGGTGTTGTCGAGGAAGGAGCCGGGGGCGGCGGCCGCGGCGGCCTCGATGTCGGCGTCGGCGAAGACGATGTTGGGGCTCTTGCCGCCGAGTTCGAGGGTGAGCCGCTTGGTCTGGGCCGCGCAGCGGGCGGCGATCTGCCGGCCGGTGGCGGTGGAGCCGGTGAAGACGACCTTGGCGACGCCGGGGTGGTCGACCAGCGCGGTGCCGGTGACCGGCCCCTCACCGGGCAGGACCTGGAAGAGGCCCTCGGGCAGCCCGGCCTCCAGGGCCAGCTCGGCGAGCCGGAGCGCGGTGAGCGGGGTGGTCTCGGCGGGCTTGAGCAGGACGGCGTTGCCGGCCGCGAGGGCCGGGGCGGCGCCCCAGGCGGCGATCGGCATCGGGAAGTTCCAGGGCGCGATCACGGCGACCACGCCGAGCGGCTCCTGGACGGTGATGTTGAGACCGCCGGCGACCGGGATCTGGGTGCCGGTCAGGCGCTCCACGCCCCCGGCGGCGTAGTGCAGCAGATCGCGGACGTTGCCCGCCTCCCACCGGGCGTTGCCCAGCGGGTGGCCGGCCTCGCGCAGTTCGAGTTCGGCGAGCGGGTCGATCTGGGCGTCGACGACCTCGGCGAAGCGGCGCAGCAGGCGGGCCCGGTCGCCGGGTGCGACGGCGGCCCAGGCCACCTGGGCCGCGGCCGCCCGGCGGACCGCGGCGTCGACCTCTTCGGGGGAGGTGGTGGGGACGGTGGCCACCACTTCCTCGGTGGCCGGGTTGAGGATCTTCAGCTCGTTCAGCACGGGTGGTGGTTCCTTACATGCGCTCGAAGGAGCGGAAGCGCTCCCAGTCCGTGACGGCGGCGTCGTAGGCGTCCTGTTCGACGCGGGCCATGTGGCGGTAGTGGTCGACGACCTCGTCGCCGAATGCCTCCCGGGCGATCGGGCTGTTCTCCCACCGCTCGGCGGCCTCGCGCAGCGTGGTGGGGACATGCGCGGCGTCGCCGGCGTAGGCGTTGCCGGTGGTCGCCTCGGGGAGCTCCAGCTCGTGTTCTATGCCGTACAGGCCGGCCGCGACCATGGCGGCGACCGCGAGGTAGGGGTTCACATCGCCGCCGGGCAGGCGGTTCTCCAGGCGGTGGGCGCGGCCGTGGCCGACGACCCGCAGCGCGCAGGTGCGGTTGTCGGGGCCCCAGGCGACGGCGGTGGGGGCGAAGGAGCCGGGGCGGAAGCGCTTGTAGGAGTTGATGTTGGGCGCGTAGAAGAGCGTGAAGTCGCGCATCGCGGCGATCTGCCCGGCGAGGAAGTGCTGCATGGTGCGGGACATGCCGTACGGGCCGGAGTCGTCGGCCAGTACGGGCCGCCCCTGCTCGTCCTGGAGCGAGAGGTGGATATGACAGGAGTTGCCCTCGCGCTCGTCGTACTTCGCCATGAAGGTGAGCGCCATGCCCTCCTGGGCGGCGATCTCCTTGGCGCCGGTCTTGTAGATGGAGTGCTGGTCGCAGGTGGTGAGCGCCTCGTCGTAGACGAACACGATCTCGTGCTGGCCGAGGTTGCACTCGCCCTTGGCGGACTCCACGGTCATCCCGGCCGCGCCCATCTCGTTGCGGATGCGGCGCAGGACGGGCTCGACGCGGCCGGTGCCGAGGACGGAGTAGTCGCCGTTGTACTGGTTGGCCGGGGTCATCTGGCGGTAGCCGCGGGACCAGGCGTCCTCGTAGGTGTCCTTGAAGAGCATGAACTCCAGCTCGGTGCCGGCGTACGCCCGCCAGCCGCGCTCGGCCAGGCGGTCGAGCTGGCGGCGCAGGATCTGCCGGGGCGAGGCGACGACCGGCGAGCCGTCGTGCCAGGCCAGGTCGGCGGTGATCAGGGCGGTGCCGGGGTTCCAGGGGGTGCGGCGCAGGGTGGCGGTGTCGCCGTGCATGGCGAAGTCGCCGTAGCCGCGCTCCCAGGAGGACATCTGGTAGCCGTCGACGGTGTTGAGGTCGACGTCGACGGCGAGGAGGTAGTTGCAGCCCTCCGTGCCGTGCTCAAGGACGGTGTCGAGGAAGTATCGGGCCGCGAACCGCTTGCCCTGGAGCCTGCCTTGCATATCGGTGAAGGCGAGGACGACAGTGTCGATCTCCCCGGCGTCGACGAGGACTCTGAGCTCCTCGACGGAGAGTGGGGGCGTGCGGTCTGCCACGGTGTTGCCTCCTGTCACTGCATCCGGAGGTCATAAGGTAGGCACACGAACCATTGATTGGGAAGGGGTGGCGATGGACGGTGCGGCTGACCGGCTGGCACCCGTGCTGCGGCCGGTGCGCGCGGGCAACGGTTTCGAGGAGGCGCTGGAGCAGATACTCCAGATCGTCCGGCTCGGCCTGGTGCCCCAGGGTGAACGGCTGCCCGCGGAGCGGGAGTTGGCCGAGCGGCTGCAGATCAGCCGGGTCACCCTGCGCGAGGTGCTCAAGGTGCTCCAGGACGAGGGCCTGGTGGAGAGCCGGCGCGGGCGCTACGGGGGCACGTTCGTGCGCGCCCGCAAGGAGAACCAGGGCGAGGACGAGCTGCGGCGCCGGATCGAGAAGATCGACGTCGAGGACACCCTGCGGTTCCGGGAGGTGCTGGAGGTGGGCGCGGCGGGCCTGTGCGCGGCCCACGGGCTGACCGGGGAACAGGCCGACCGGCTGCGGCGGGCCCTGGCCGCGACCCAGGACGCGCCGCTCGCGGACTACCGCCGGCGCGACACCCTGCTGCATCTGACGCTGGCGGAGCTGTCCGGCTCGCCGTCGCTGGCGGCGCAGTACGCGGCGGTGCGGGCGAGCGTGAACGACCTGCTGGACTGCATTCCGCTGCTGGTGCGCAATCTGGAGCACTCCCAGACGCAGCACAGCGCGCTGGTGGAGGCGGTGCTGGAGGGCGACGCGGACGGCGCGCGCGAGGTGATGCGCGAGCACTGCTGCGGGACCGCGGCGCTGCTGCGCGGCTTCCTGACCGGTCCGGCGGCCTGATCCCGGTCCCGCCGGACCCCCGCGAGCTCGCCTGTTAACCATTCTTTTACGCACGGGTCTTGCGCCGGAGCGACCCCCGGAGCAAAGGTATGCCGCTGAACCTTTGCTCGATTTCCCCTCCGGCGAGGCAGGAGCGGCTCATGGCCGACAGCACGGAATCGCAGACCGCACCGCCCACCGCGTCAGCGGAAGGCAGCGCACCGGGCGGCAGCTCGCCCGACGAGACCTATCTGGAGCGGCGCACCCTGCGCCGCGGCAGCGCGGGACCGCTGCTGCTGACCGGCCTGGGCGTCGCCTACGTCGTCTCCGGCGACTTCTCGGGCTGGAACAACGGACTGGCGCACGGCGGCTTCGGCGGTCTGGCGATCGCCGCCGTCCTGATGGGCCTGATGTACACCTGCCTGGTCTTCGCGCTGGCGGAGCTGGCCTCGATCCTGCCCACCGCGGGCGGCGGCTACGGCTTCGCCCGGCGGGCCCTGGGCACCTGGGGCGGCTTCCTCACCGGCACCGCCATCCTGATCGAATACGTCCTGGCGCCCGCCGCGATCTCCATCTTCATCGGCGACTACGTCGAATCGCTCGGCCTCTTCGGACTGCACTCCAGCTGGCCGGTCTACCTCGCCTGTTTCGTGCTGTTCATCGGCATCCACCTGTGGGGCGTCGGCGAGGCGCTGCGCTTCAGCCTGATCGTCACCGCGGTCGCGGTCGCCGCGATCGTCGTCTTCGCGCTCGCCGCCCTCACCGACTTCCATGTGGACGCGCTCAACGACATCCCCGTCGAGGCCGGTGCCTTCGGCGCCAACTCCTGGCTCCCGTTCGGCGTCCTCGGAATCTGGGCGGCCTTCCCGTTCGGCATGTGGTTCTTCCTCGGCATCGAGGGCGTACCGCTGGCCGCGGAGGAGACCAAGGACCCGGCCCGGTCGCTGCCCCGGGCGATGGCCGCCGCGATGGGCATCCTGCTGCTGCTCGCGCTGATCACCTTCGTCGCCGCGACCGGCGCGCGGGGCTCGGCCGCGATCCAGTCTGTGGGCGATCCGCTGGTCCAGGCGCTCCAGCCGGACGGCAAGCCCACGACCGTCGGCCGGATCGTCAACTACGCCGGTCTGGCGGGCCTGGTGGCGTCCTTCTTCTCCCTCATCTTCGCCGGGTCCCGGCAGCTGTTCGCGCTGTCCCGGGCCGGCTACCTGCCCCGCTTCCTCTCCCTCACCAGCCGCCGCAAGGCCCCCTACCTGGGCCTGCTGGTGCCCGGCGCGCTGGGCTTCGCGCTGGCCGCGGCCACCGGCGACGGCGCCCGGATGCTGAACGTCGCGGTCTTCGGCGCCACCATCTCCTACGCCCTGATGGCGCTCTCGCACATCGTGCTGCGCCGCCGCGAGCCCGGTCTGCCCCGCCCCTACCGGACCCCGGGCGGCATGCTGACCTCGTCCGTCGCCTTCGTCCTGGCCTGCTCGGCGCTGGTGGCGACGTTCCTGGTCGACAAGGACGCCGCCTTCATCGCGCTCGGCGTCTACGTCGTGGCGCTGGCGTACTTCGCGTTCTACTCCCGGCACCGGCTGGTCGCCGCGGCGCCCGAGGAGGAGTTCGCGGCGCTGGCGGCGGCCGAGGCCGAGCTCGAACGCGACTGACACACCCGGTGCCGGGCGGACGGGCTGCCCGGCCGGCCGGCACCGGCGATCCGATCCCGATCCGCACGCACGGAGGACCCCACCCCATGTCCCAGCCCCTCATCGGCATCAGCACCTACCAGGAAGAGGCCCGCTGGGGCGTATGGACCCAGCCGGCCGCGCTGGTGCCGGCCGGCTATCCGCAGCTGGTGCAGCGTTCGGGCGGGCTGGCCGCCCTGCTGCCGCCGGGTGATCCGGCGACGGCCGCCGCGGCGGTGGCCCGGCTGGACGGGCTGGTGATCGCCGGCGGCGCGGATGTGGCGCCGGCGCGCTACGGAGCGGAGCCGCACCCCCGGACCGGTCCGCCCGCCCTGGACCGGGACGCCTGGGAACTCGCCCTGATCGAGGCCGCGCTGGCGGGCGGCGTACCGCTGCTGGGCATCTGCCGCGGGCTCCAGCTGCTGAACGTGGCGCTGGGCGGCACCCTCGTCCAGCACCTCGACGGGCACGCCGGGCCGCCCGGGGTCTTCGGGCGGCACGACATCAAGCCGGTGCCTGGGACGCTGCTGGGCCGCGCGCTGCCCGAGCCGGTGGCGGTACCGACCTACCACCACCAGGCGGTGGACCGCCTCGGGCGCGGGCTGCTGGCCTCGGCGTACGCGGAGGACGGCACGATCGAGGCGCTGGAGCTGCCGGACGCGCGCGGCTTCACGCTGGCGGTGCAGTGGCACCCGGAGGCCGGGGACGACACCCGCGTGATGGACGCGCTGGTGGCGGCGGCACGCGGGGCGTCCCCGGAGGTGTGAGGGCTCAGACCTGTCGGGAGCCGCAGGCGCCGGGGATCCAGCCGGTGTTGCCCCGGTAGGTGATCTTCATCCAGTCGGTGCCCGAGCGTCCGCAGAGGTGGTACGACTGCCCCGTGGCCTTGTCGCGGATGCAGGTCGTGGCGCCCTTGGTGAACAGCCCGACCGCGGTGCTGTTCAGCTTGCGCTCCTTGCGGATCTTCACGTTCTCCTGCGCCTCGGCGTTGACGCAGGCGGCCGTCGCGGTGGTGGCCGCGGCGGTCGGGTGCGCGGCGGTCGGCGTGGCGGCCGTGGCGGCACCGCCGGCCAGCGCGGTGCCGAGCAGAGCCGTGGCGGCGATGATCCCGGCCGACGTCTTCCTCTTCATGTGTGGTCCCCGTAGTGGTAGTTGACGCATGGTCAGGTCCCGTCGCGCGCACGCGATCAAGGATTCGAACACACTAACGCACGGCGGATCCGGCGGCGGCCGGTTCCCTCAGCCCCGCGATCCGTCCGCCACCCCCACCAGGGCCGGCCCCGCCCGCCTCAGGAGGTCGCGCGGGTCAGCCCCAGCAAGTGACGGGCCGGCCCCACCGGCCGCTGCCCGGCCGGCCACACGGCCCGCAGATCGCGGCCGAGCCGCAGCCCCCGCACCGGGATCTCCACCAGCCGCCGGGCACTCAGCTCCTCACCGACCGCCAGCTCGCTGAGCACCGACGGCGCCGCCTCGCTCACCACGGCCGCCTTCACTGCGGTGGTCGAGGCGAGCTCCAGCAGCGGTTCGGCCAGCCCGCCGTGCTCGCCGAGCGCCGCGTCCAGCACCTGCCGGGTGCCGGAGCCGCGCTCGCGCAGGATCAGCGGGGTCGCGGCCAGCTCGGCGGCGGTCAGCTCCGTACGGCGGCGCGCCCAGCGGTGCGACGGCGCGGCGACCACGACCAGCCGGTCGTGCCCGATGACCGCGCCGTCCAGCCCCGCCGGCACCTGAAGCCCCTCCACGAAACCCAGATCCGCCTCGCCCCGCGCCAGCCGCTCGGCCACCGCGCTGGAGTTCCCCGCCAGCAGCGAGACGGCCGTCCCGGGCAGCTCCGCCCGCAGCGAGACCAGCCACCCCGGAAGCAGGTACTCGGCGATCGTCATGCTCGCCGCGACCCGCAGCCGGGAGTCGCGGCGCCCGCGCAGCGCCTGGGCGCCCGCGTCGAACGCCTCGGCGGCCTCGACCACCCGCCGCGCCCAGTCCGTCACCAGCACCCCGGCGTCGGTCAGCCGGGAGCCCCGCGGCGACCGCTCGACCAGCGCCACCCCCAGCTGCCGCTCCATGGCGCGAAGGCGGCTGCTGGCGGCCGGCTGGCTGATCCCGCGCGCGCGGGCGGCCCGCCCCAGGCTGCCGAGCCGGGCGATGGCGAGCAGCAGCTCCAGCGCGCCGAGGTCCGGGACCCGGTGCGCCAGCGAGGTGGACCGGGCCTCACCCATCATTCCCCCAACACATCACCTCAGCTTATGCCCCCATAGAGACAATGTCCCTGGTGGGGGCCGTTGGGAGGAGTCAGGCTCTTCTCATGGCAACACTCGCGCAAGCACCTTCCCGCACCACCCCCGCGGCCCCCCGTACCCCCGGATCGGTCCGCCACCTCGGCCCGAACTGGTACGCCACCGTCATGGGCACGGCGATCGTCGCCAACGCCGGCGCCGCCCTCCCGCTCACGGCGACCGGCCTGCGCCGCGCCTACACGGTCGTCTGGGCGCTGTCGGCGGTACTGCTGCTGACGCTGCTGGCCGCCCGCGCCGTCCACTGGCGCCGGCACCCCGACCAGGCCCGCCGCCACCTCCTCGACCCCGCCGTCGCCCCGTTCTACGGCTGCCTGGCCATGGCGCTGCTGGCGGTCGGCGGCGGCACGCTCGCGGTCGGCCGGGACGTCATCGGCGAACCGGCCGCGGTGGCCGCCGACGCCGCCCTGTGGACCCTGGGCACGCTCGTCGGCCTCACGGGCGCCGCGGTGATCCCGTATCTGATGGTGACCCGGCACCGCGTCGAGCCGGCCGGCGCCACCCCCGTGTGGATCCTGCCGCTGGTCGCCCCCATGGTCTCGGCGGCGCTGGGGCCCGCCCTGGTGCCCCATCTGCCGCCCGGCCAGTGGCGCACGGCGATGCTGCTCGGCTGCTACGCACTCTTCGGCATGTCCCTGCTGGCCACCCTGCTGGTCCTGCCGCTGGTGCTGTCCCGGCTGCTCCACCACGGCGCCCTGCCGCTGGCCCTCACCCCGACCCTGTTCCTCGTCCTCGGCCCGCTCGGCCAGTCCACCACCGCCGTGAACAACCTCGCCGATGTCGCCCCGGGAGTCGTGGACGCCTCCTCCGCCCACGCCATGAGCGCCTTCGCGGTCCTCTACGGCGTGCCCGTGATGGGCTTCGCGCTGCTCTGGCTGGCGATCGCGACGGCGATGGTGGTCCGCGCCTTCCGCCGCGGCATGGGCTTCGCCATGACCTGGTGGGGCTTCACCTTCCCCCTGGGGACCTGCGTCACGGGCGCGGCGGGCCTGGCCCGGCACACCGGGTTGGGCGTGTTCGACGGGCTGGCCGGCGCACTGTTCGCCGTACTGCTGACGGCGGTGGCGGTGACCGCCGCCCGCACCGCCTCGGGCCTGGCGCACGGCCGGCTGCTGGCACCGCCGCCGGCCGCGCGCTGAGCGGCGGCGCGCCGAACCACGGCGCGCCGGCGGTTCAGCCCAGGAAGAGCGGCAGCCTCGCGGCCACTTCGCCGAGCGCGGCCCGCTCCTCGTCGGTCGGCGCCCGGCGGCCGGTGCCGACCAGAAGGGCGTCCTGGTCGCTGAACGACGCGGGCAACGCGGCGCCGGCGATCTCCTCCAGCATCGCCCGGGTCCGGGCCAGGGCCTCCGCGGGCGGCCGGGGCGCATCCGGGAGGTGCGCGATCAGGTCGAGGTGGTGCAGCGTCCACTCCAGGACGTAGGCGCCGAGGTAGTCGCCCGCGGTGAGGACCTCGTCCTGGGTGCTCACCCGGGCGGCGGGGTCGGCGAGTTCGGCGGCGCGGCCGGCGGCGGAGCCGACGTCGTCGAGGTGGAACTTGAGCAGATGCGGTTCCTCGTACGCGGCGGCCAGCCGGACGATCAGCGCGTCGAGCGGGTCCCGGCCGGTCGGCGGTGCGTCCCCGACCTTCCAGTACGTCACCGCGTTCACGGTGGGTTCCGCTTCGGCGGGGGTGACGAGGGTGATCAGGACGTCCTGTGCGTCGATGACCAGGTGGCAGACGAGGTCCCGTACGAGCCAGCCGGTGCAGCCGGACGGCCGCTCGAAGTCCTCGTCGGGGAGCTCGGCGACCGCCGTGCGCAGCGCCGCCCAGGAGAGTGAGAAGAGATCCACCTCGGCAAGGTAGTGCGGTGCCGGAAGGGCGGACAACCGGATGGGGCGACCGGAGGTGGTGCCGCCCCGCTCCCCCGGTCACGCCCGGTGACGTCGTCACCATGACGGAGTAACGCAACGTAATCAATTCGTTGCTGGTTCGTTAGCGCGGTGATCCCGGCAGCGGACCGGGTCCAGACAGGAAGGAAGTTCCGTCATGGGTAAGGCAATGCGGATGGTCGCGGGCGCCCTCGGGGCCGGTGCGCTGCTGATGTCGGCGACCGGCACGGCCAGCGCCAAGGGCTGGTCCGCCGGGTTCTTCGACGAGGACGTGCACTGCGCGCCGACCTTCAGCCTCCTGTTCCCCCAGGACGGTTGCCTCACGAACATCCTCATCGACAACCACCGGACGGTCGCCATTCTCAAGCAGACCGCCGGGGGCGACATCGAGGGCACGGCCGTTCGCTCCGGCGGGCGAGGCCGCCGCTGACACCGCCGCCGCAGCCCGCGGCACGCCGCTCCGGGGTGCGGCGGCGCGTCCCGCCGTCTGCCCGCCGGTCTTCGCCGGCGGGCAGCGCGCGTCCCGTGCCGGCGCCCCGGTCGCTTCAGCGCGCCGCGGCCAGGGCCGTGGCCAATACGGCCGGAGCCTGCGCCAACGACGGTCCGTACCAGGTCAGATGGCGCCCGCTGACCAGCGCGGCGGGCAGGCCGGGGAACGCCTCGGGGCCGTCCTCGGCGGTGAAGCGGTAGGGCTCGTCGGGGAGGACCACGAGGTCGGCCGGACCGGCGTTGAGCGCGTCGAGGGCGATCCTCGGATAGCGGTCGGCATGGCCGGCGTAGAGATTGCGCACGCCGAGACGGGCCAGCAGGTCCCCGGCGAAGGTGTCCCGGCCGAGCACCATCCACGGCCGGCGCCAGATCGGCACCACCGCGGTACGCCGCGCCGGCCGGGCCGGCAGCTCGCGCCATGCGGCCTCGGCGGCGTCGAGCCAGTCGGGGCGGGGCAGTCCGCAGCCCGCGACCAGTACGCGGTCCAGCTCGCGCAGCCCCTGGTCCAGCGTCCGGACCTCGGTGACCAGGACGTCCAGGCCCGCGGCCCGCAGCGCGGCCAGGTCCTGGGGGCGGTTCTCCTCCTCGTTGGCGAGCACGAGGCCGGGCGCCAGGGCGGCGATCCGCCGGACGTCGGGGTTCTTGGTGCCGCCGACCCGGGCGGCCGCCAGCCCGGCCGGGTGGCTGCACCAGTCGGTGACCCCGACCAGCAACTCGGGCGCGCAGGCGGCCACCGCCTCGGTGAGGGACGGCACCAGGGACACCACGCGCTGCACGGTCATCCGTCCACGGTACGACCTCAGGCGCGCCCGCCCGCCCTGCGGCGCAGCAGATACGCCGCGCTGCCGGCCAGCACGAACAGCACCAGACCACCGGCCGCCTGTGTCACGTTCACTCCCTCCACCCGGCTGTCCTGCACGGTCACGGTCTCGGTGAACCGCGCTCCGCCCGGCGCGCATTCGATGGTGACCTGGTAGCGCCCCGGCCTGGCCGCTTCGGCGACCGTGGCGTCGGCGGCCAGGCCGCGCGCGCCCGGCCGCAGCACCACCGGGCCGAAGAGCGCCGAGTGCGCCCGCGCGCCCGAAGCCGGCGCGCACCGCCTGCTGTCGCTGATGCTCACCCGTTGGCCGGCCACCATCGGATCGGGCTCGACCTGCGCCGTCGCGACGGGCGCGGCGATCCCCAGGGTGGCCGCGCCGATCAGGGCGGCGGCTACGTGCGCGGGTTTCACGCACTCCAGCCAATCATCCGCCCCGCCGTCCGGCGCGCTACCCGCGCCCGCCCGGGTGAGCCGCGGGACGGCGGCGGGCCCCGCCCCGGCGAACCGCCGGCGCGGGGCCCGCCGCCCCACAGGTGAACTACGTGTCGAGCGCGCCTACTTCACCGGCGCCATCTTGTCGACGATGCCCGGGTGGGCGTCGATCCACTTCTCGACGCCCTTGTCCTCGTTGCCCTTGCCGGCGTCCTGGATCGCCTTCTCCAGGCTGCCGAGCTCGTCGGGGCTCATCTTCCAGTTCTTCAGCCAGCCGTGGAACTCCGGGAACTTCTCGGGGAAGCTCTCGTTGCCGACCGTCTTGATCTGGTTGTTGGCGCCCCAGGTGCCCTTGGGGTCGGCGAGCTTGGTCAGCTTGTACTTGCTGTACGCCCAGTGCGGCGACCACAGGACGACCGCGACGGGCTCCTTCTTCTGGTACGCCCGGTCCAGCTCGGCGAGCATGGCGCTGGTACCGGCCGAGGTGACCTCGAAGTCGTCCAGGCCGTAGGCCGGCGCGACGGTGTCCTTGAGCCGCTTCATCTCGCCGGTACCGGGCTCGATTCCGATGATCTTGCCCTTGAACTCGTCCTTGTGGGCACGCAGGTCGTCGAGGGTCTTGACGCCCTTGACGTAGGACGGCACCGCGATCTCCAGCGAGGTCTTGTCGTACCAGGCGCCGACGTCGACGAGGTCCTTCCGGTACCTGTCCCAGTACTGCTTCTGCGCGACCGGCAGCCAGGCGTCGGTCTCCACGTCGATCTGCCCCGTGGACAGCCCGGTCCACATCGGCCCGATGTCGAGGTTGCGGATGTTCGGCCGGTAGCCGCGCTTCTCCAGGACGTTCTTCCACAGGTAGGTGGTGGCGATGCCCTCGTCCCAGGCGGGGTAGCCGATGTTCGGCGCCCTGCCCGCGTCCCGGCCCTTGGCGTAGGTGGTCCTGCCGCCGGGCGCGACCTTGTCGACCAGGCCGGGGTTCTTCTTCAGCCAGGTGCGGACGCCGTCCTGCTCATGCCCCTCACCGGCGCTCTTGATGTCGTTCTCAAGGCTGGTGAGCTGCTTCTCGTCCAGGTGGAAGTTCTTCATCCACCGGGCGACCTCGGGCTCGTCCTGCGCGAAGCCCTTGCGGCCCAGCAGGTGCAGGCCGTCACCGGAGCCGAACGAGCCCTTGGGGTCCTTGAGCTTGGTGAGCGGGTACTTGTCGTAGGCCCAGTGCGGCGACCACAAGGTCACCGCGATCGGCTTCTTCTGGTGGACGGCGCGGTCCAGCTCGCTGAGCATCGAGGCGGTGCTGGACTCCTGGACCCGGTACTCGCCGCCCAGGCCGTAGTCCTTGAGGACCTTGTCCTTGAGGATCTTCATCTCGCCGGCACCCGGCTCGATGCCGGTGATCTTGCCGCCGAACTCGCCGCCCTTGCCCTTGAGGTCGTCGAGGGTCTTGACGCCCTTGACGTACGACGGCACCGCGATCTCCAGCGACGTCTTGTCGTACCAGGCGCCGAGGTCCTCCAGCTGGTCGTGGTACTTCTTCCAGTACGAGGCGTGGGTGGTCGGCAGCCAGGCGTTGGTCTGGACGTCGATGTCGCCGCGGGCCTGCCCGGCGAACAGCGGGCCGGCCTCCAGGGCCTGGACCTTGGGCTGGTAGCCGCGCTGCTCCAGGATCTCCTTCCACAGGTACGTGGTGGCCTTGCCCTCGTCCCAGTTGACGTAGCCGAGGCTGATCGGACGGCCGTTGCCGCCGCCCTGGCCGGCGCCCTTGCCGAACACGCTCATCCCGCCGGCGACCAGCGCGAGGACGACCACGCCGACCATCGCCACGGACGTGGCGGGCCGCCACCGCAGGAACTTCATCCCGCCGAGCGCCGCCTGCGCCTTGGCCAGCGCCCGCCGGCCGAGCGGGGAGACCCGCTGGTTGAGCGCGCCGGTCATCCGGTCCAGGTACATGGCGAGGATGACGACCGCGAGGCCCGCCTCGGCGCCCAGCGCCACATCGACCGAGCTGATCGCGTTGTAGACGGACGAGCCGAGCCCGCCGCCGCCGACCATGCCGGCGATGACGACCATGGACAGCGCCAGCATGATGACCTGGTTGATACCGGCCATGATCGTGGGCAGCGCCAGCGGCAGCTGCACACGGAAGAGCGTGCGCCGCGGGTGGGTGCCGAACGCCTCGGCGGCCTCGACCAGTTCCTCGTCGACCTGCCGGATGCCCAGCTCGGTCATCCGGACCGCGGGCGGCATGGAGAAGACGATGGTGGCGACGATGCCGGGGACCACACCGAGGCCGAAGAAGAGGATGCCGGGGATGAGGTAGACCATCGCCGGCATGGTCTGCATCAGGTCCAGGACCGGGCGCAGCGCACCGCCGACGACCCGGCTGCGGGCCGCCCAGATGCCGAGCGGCACGGCGACCGCGACGGTGATCAGGCAGGCCACCAGGACCAGCGAGAGCGACTCGACGGTCGGACCCCACTGCTCGATCGAGTCGATCAGCGCGAACCCGAGGAAGGTGAGCAGGGCGGCCGGCAGACCGCGCAGCCACCAGGCGAGCACCGCGAGGATGCCGGCCAGCAGCAGCGGTTCGGGCGCGGCGAGGACCGTGTGGATGCCGTCGTAGAGGCCGCCGAGGACCTTCGTGACGAGGGTGAAGAGCCAGTCGAGGTTGTCGCGCAGCCAGTTGACGGCGCCTTCGGCCCAGCTGCCTATCTGGATCCTAGGCACCGGCGATCACCTTGCCCTCGGCCTCGTTGTCCTCGGCCGTCGCCGCGGTCTTCGCGCCGGTCCGGGCGGGAGCGGCCGGGGCCGCGTCCTCGCCGGACTCGCCGAGCACGGCCAGCAGCCGCTCGGCCGCCACGGCACCGACCAGGGCGCCGTCGTCGCCGGTCACGGCGACGGGAACGGTGCTGGTGGAGCAGGGGGCGAACAGTTCGGCCAGCGGGGTGTCGACGCCGACGGTCGCGGGCGCGGCGGCCCGGAACTCCGCCTCGGTGGCGAGCGTGCGCCCGTCCGGGGTCGTGGTGCCCAGCACGGTGCCGGTCCCGGTCATGACCGCGCCCGCGGTCAGCACCCGGCTGCGGTCCACGTCCTGGATGAAGGACGCGACATAGTCGTTGGCGGGCCGGACGAGGATGTCCTCGGCGCTGCCGGTCTGGACGATCCGCCCGTCCCGCATCACCGCGATCTTGTCGCCGAGGCGCATCGCCTCGTTGAGGTCGTGGGTGATGAAGACGATGGTCTTCTTCAGGGTCTTCTGCAGCTCCAGCAGCTGGTCCTGCATATCGCGGCGGATCAGCGGGTCGAGCGCGCTGAAGGACTCGTCCATCAGCAGCAGGTCGGCGTCGGTGGCCAGCGCCCGGGCCAGGCCCACACGCTGCTGCATACCGCCGGACAGCTCGTCGGGCCAGGACTTCTCCCAGCCCGCCAGCCCGGTCAGGGCCAGCGCCTCGGTGGCGCGCCGCTCGCGCTCGGCGCGCGGTACGCCCTGCACCTCCAGCCCGTAGGCGGCGTTCTCCAGCACGCTGCGGTGCGGGAAGAGCGCGAAGTGCTGGAAGACCATGGAGATCTTCTCGGAGCGGACCTTGCGCAGTGCCCGGTCGCTGAGGGAGGTGAGGTCCTGGCCGTCGAAGCGGACGGTTCCGGCGGTCGGCTCCAGCAGCCCGTTGAGCATGCGCAGCAGCGTCGACTTACCGGATCCGGACAGACCCATGACGACGAAGATCTGGCCCTCGTCCACCTCGATCGACGCGTCGATCACGGCGGCGGTGGTGCCTTCGGCCCGCAGCTCGTCCCGGCTCGCGCCGGCTTCGAGGGAGCGGACCGCGTCCTCGGGTCTTCTACCGAACACCTTGTACAGGTGCTCGGCTTGCAGCCTGGACACATAAACCTCTCTTGTCGCACGAGAAACGACCTGCCACCCCCGCCGGCAGGTCGTGGTGCGGGACGGGTTCCGCCCGCCTTTACCGGTGAACAGTTTGGATCTCCACCGGGTCCGCTCCAGGCGCGCGCCTGCCCGCCTTTATGCGGCTCAAACAAGACGGTGTTCTAGATCACAACGCTGCGACGTATGGGGCATACGGCATCATGCGGGGTGTGACTCGACGCCTGATGCTCCTCGACACCGCCTCTCTCTACTTCCGCGCCTATTTCGGGGTACCGGAATCGGTCAAGGCGCCGGACGGTACGCCGGTGAACGCGGTACGCGGCCTGCTGGACTTCATCGCCCGGCTCGTCCAGGACCACCACCCCGACGACCTGGTGGCCTGCATGGACTTCGACTGGCGCCCCCAGTGGCGGGTCGATCTGATCCCCACCTACAAGGCGCACCGGGTCGCCGAAGAGGCCCCGGCCGGGTCCGCGGAGCCCGACGAGGAGGAGGTCCCCGACACCCTCTCGCCGCAGGTCCCGATCATCGAGGACGTCCTGGACGCGCTCGGCATCTCCCGTATCGGCGCGGCCGGCTACGAGGCCGACGACATCATCGGCACCCTGACCGCGCAGGCCAAGGGCCCGGTGGACATCGTCACCGGCGACCGCGACCTCTTCCAGCTCGTCGACGACCGGCGCGGGATCCGCGTGCTGTACCCCCTCAAGGGCGTCGGCACGCTCCAGATCACCGACGAGGGGCTGCTGCGCGAGAAGTACGGCGTGGACGGCCCCGGCTACGCCGATCTGGCGCTGCTGCGCGGCGACCCCAGCGACGGACTGCCCGGCGTCCCGGGGATCGGCGAGAAGACCGCCGCCAAGCTGCTCGCCGCGTACGGCGACCTCGCGGGCATCATGGCCGCCGCCGAGGACCCCGCCTCGAAGGTGACCCCCGCCCAGCGCAAGCGCCTGCTGGAGGCGCGCCCGTACGTCGCCGTCGCCCCGAAGGTCGTCAAGGTGGCCTCCGACGTCGCCGTCCCCGACGCCGATCACGCCCTGCCCACCGAGCCGGCCGACCCCGAGCGGCTGGATGCGCTCGCCGCGCAGTGGGGCCTGGGCGGCGCCCTGCACCGTTTGCTCGTCACGCTCCACCGATGACCTGTTAGGTTAGGTATACCTAACAAGCATCGGATCAGGGAGACCGCCGTGGCAGCAGAGCGCCCGTCCCGCAAGAAGCCCGCCGTGCACCGCGCCCGGGTACAGCGCACCGAGCGGCTCACCCCGCACATGGTCCGGGTGGTGCTGGGCGGTGAGGGGCTGGCGGAGTTCGCCGCGGGCGAGTTCTCCGACCACTACGTCAAGCTGGTCTTCCCGCTGCCCGGCGTGCGCTACCCCGAGCCGTTCGACATCGCGCAGATCCGCGCCGAGTTCCCGCGCGACCGCTGGCCCCGGACCCGTACGTACACCGTGCGCGACTGGGACGGCGACGCCCGCGAGCTGACCGTGGATTTCGTGGTGCACGGTGACCAGGGCCTGGCCGGCCCCTGGGCCGCCGCCGCGCAGCCGGGCGAGGAGATCTTCCTGCTCGGCCCCGGCGGCGCCTACGCTCCCGAGCCCGGCGCCGACTGGCACCTCCTCGCCGGCGACGAGAGCGCGCTGCCCGCCATCGCGGCCTCCCTGGCCCGGATGCCCGCGGGCGCAGCGGTGCACGCCTTCATCGAGGTCGCCGGCCCGGAGGAGCGGCAGGACCTCACCGCCCCGGCCGGCGCCGAGATCACCTGGCTCCACCGCGGCGGTGCCCCCGTCGGCCGCGAACTGGTCGCCGCCGTACGGGCGCTGGACTTCCCGGCCGGCGAGGTCCAGGCGTTCGTCCACGGCGAGGCCGGTTTCGTCAAGGAGCTCCGCCGCCTGCTGCGCGTCGAGCGCGGCGTCCCGCGCGAGTCCCTCTCCATCTCCGGCTACTGGCGCGCCGGCCACGACGAGGACGGCTGGCAGGCATCCAAGCGCGACTGGAACCAGCAGGTGGAGGCCGAGCAGGAGTCGCCCGCGGCCGCGGCCTGACCCGGCGTCACCCAGCGCCCCGCCACGGCGCCCCGCTACTCCACGGAGATGTCCTCGTAGGTGAGGGTCACCGTCTCGGTGGCGGGCCCGGAGGCGGTCGCGTCCAGGTCCGGGCCCGTCCAGGACGAGGCCCAGGCGTTGGCGAGACGGAACCGCCGGACCGGCTGCTTGTCGGCGTCGCGCACGGTGATGGTCACGTTCTGCCGTGCGCCGTCGAGGTCGCCGTCCAGGCTGGTCCTGATCCAGTCGGTGAACACCGCGCTCTTGTCCATACCGCGGGTGAGGGTGACCTCGCCGGCCTGGCGGGCGCCCGGCTGCTTGCGCACGATCAGTTCGCCGGTCGGCGAGACCTGCCGCGTTTCGACCACGTCCAGCCCCATGGTCAGCCCGGAGACGTCCTGGAGGGTCTCGACCTGGAACTTGCCGAGTTCGATCGTGAAGGTGTGGCTGGTGAGAGCATCGCCGGTCAACATGGGCGGGTCCTCCTGCTGTTCGCGCGTGGGCGGCCGGGGACGCCCCCCGGCCGCCTGACCACCCCTCACAACGACCGACACCAGGCCAGGTAGCGCACCTCAGCCCTGGTCCGGCCACTGCTCGTACCTGCGCGCCGACGCCTCCACATGCGCCAGCCGCCGCATCGCCATCAGGACCGCGTCCCCCAGTACCGTCCCCACCACGACGCTCTCCACCATGCCGTCGACCTCCGCGTTGCGGCCGACCCAGTCGAGATCGGCGGCGGCGACCCGTTCGCAGGCGTCGGCGTAGTCGTCGACGACCTCCTCGAACTCGGCGTGCCCGATGCCCTGGAAGGTGGCGAGCGCGACGGCCAGCGCCTCGACCGCCGGATTCTCCAGCTCCACCCGCCAGCCGCGCCGGCGGATCAGGTCCGCGACCTTTCCCCGCGCCTCCTCCATCCCGTCCGGGGTGGCGGTCGGCGGCGGGGTGATCGCCAGCTGGGCCGCGCCGAGCACCTTGTGCACGGACTCGCCGGGCGAGTCGACGGCGGCCAGCACCTCGCGGACGGCCGAGACCGAGAGCCCGCCGACGTCCATCAGCCCGCGGATCAACCGCAGTCTGCGCACATGGCCCTCGTCGTAGCTCGCCTGGTTGGGGCTGGTCAGCCGGCCCGCGGGCAGCAGCCCCTCCCGGACGTAGTACTTGATCGTCGGGACCGCGACGCCCGTCGCGCGACTCAACTCCCCGATGCGCATGCCGCCCTTTCCCGCGCCCGGCCACCGCCCGGCGCTCCTTGCCTCCCGGGGCGCCCCGCCCCCTCCCGGCCTTGCCAATCCGGCCTCCATCATAGATAGTCCAGCTATCAGATAGCGGTAAGCGCCACTATCCATTCTGCGGTTCAGGGGGACCCGTATGTCCAGATACCGTTCGCTGCTCGCCTTCTCCTGGGCGATGGCCGCGCTCGCGGTGGTCGCCGCGGTCGGCCTGATCGTCGACGACCGGGTCCTGCTCGGGGCGCCGATCTGGTTCAAGCCGCTGAAGTTCGCGGTGTCGTTCGTGGCCTACGGGCTGACGCTCGCCTGGATGCTGTCCCGGCGCCCGACCCGGGGCCGGGCCGGCCAATGGGCCGCACACACCGTCGTGGTCGCCGGGACCATCGAGATGGCGATCATCACCGGCCAGGCGATCCGCGGCCGGCGCAGCCACTTCAACATCGAAACACCCCTGGACCAGGGCCTGTTCGTGGTCATGGGCCTGACCATCGTGGTCCTGTGGACGGCCACCCTCGTCATCGCGCTGCTGCTCTTCCGGGCCCGCCTCGGCGACCGCGCCACGACCTGGGCGATCCGGCTCGGCCTGCTGATCGCCCTGGCCGGGCTGCTGCTCGGCGGGCTGATGCTGGCGCCCACCCCGCAGCAGCAGGCCGCGGGCCGGCTGGCCACCGCCATCGGCGCACACAGCGTCGGCGTTCCCGACGGCGGTCCGGCCATGCCACTGACCGGCTGGAACACCACCGGCGGCGATCTGCGCGTCCCGCACTTCGTCGGCATGCACGCCCTCCAGGCACTGCCGCTGTTCCTGTACGCGATCGAGGCACTGGCCGGCCGGTTCGCCCGACTGCGGCACGAGCGGGTGCGGCTGCGGCTGGTGCTGGTCGCGGCCGGCCTCCTCACCGCGCTGCTGGCGCTGGTGACCTGGCAGGCGCTGCGCGGCCAGGCACTGATCCATCCGGACGGGGCGACGCTGGGCGCGCTGGGCGCCATCGGGGCGGCCACCGCGATCGGGGCGTACGCGGCCCTGCGGCGGCCCGCGGACGCCGCCCCCCAGGACGAACCCTCCGCGGAATCCGCCACCCCCGCAACGGAGTTGACCTCATGAGCGACCGCACCCTCTTCGACCTGGCCTTCCTCCTCGCGGCGCCGTTCTGGGCGCTGCTGGTCCTGGCCCCCGGATGGCGCTGGACCGACCGGATCGCCGCCTCGCCGCTGCCGATGGTGCCGGTACTCGCGGTCTATCTGGCCCTGGCCGTCCCGGTCTTCCCGCAGCTGTGGGCCGCCGTCAGCCGACCCGATCTCGCGGGGTTCCAGGAGTTGCTGCGGCTGGGCGGCGGAGCCGGTGCGATCTGGGCGCAGGTGATCGCCTGGGATCTGTTCCTGGGACAGTGGATGTACCGCGAGGCCCGCGCCCTGGGGATCCATCCGCTGATCATGGGGCCGCTGCTGGTGCTGACCGTGCTGCTCTCCCCCATCGGCGTACTGCTCTTCCTCGGCCTGCGCGCGGCCGTCCGCCTCCGCGGGCGCGGCGCCGACGGTGCGGGGCACGACCGCTCGACGCGAACCCGGCAGCGGCCGTCGCCAAGTACCACGACGAGGAGCCGGCGGGCAGGCGCCGCCGGCTGACGGACGGCCTCCCAGGGCCTTTCCGACCCTGCCCCATCGGACCGGCCCTAGTCGTGGTGGAAGACCTCCCGCATCGGTGTCCACCACTCCCCCGGCACCGCGCCGTCCGTCTGCTCCTGGCAGGGGTCGGTCAGCCGCCACCACCGCCGGGTCACGGGGTCGGCGGCCATCTTGGCCATGTCCGCCTCGTAGTCCTCACCCGTGTACTCGAAGTACGAGAACAGCGTCTCTCCCTCAAGGAAGATCGAGTAGTTGCGGAGATGGCAGGCGGTGATCGTCGCCAGCACCTCCGGCCAGACCTCCGCGTGCAGCCGCAGATACTCCTCGCGGTGCTCCGGCCGCAGCCTGATGAGCTTTCCGAAGCGCCGCACCGGGGCCTGATCCCCACCGCTCGTCGCAGTCATGGGCGCATCCTGCCCCAACCGCCGCGCCCGCGGCACCCGTTGGCCTGCCGATGCCCGCCCCCGAACCCCGCCTCCCGTGAACGCGGTCGGCGCCGCGCCCCCGCCGTACGGGGACGCGGCGCCGCCGCGGTGCCGGGGCCTGCCGGTCAGCCCACGGACGAGTACGCCACCACGCCCCGCAGCACACCGTCCATCGCCCGGCGGGCCGTCCGCGCCACCGAGCCCTCGGGCGGGGCGGCCGCCGCTATCTGGCCGAGGACGTCGACCAGCTGCTTGCACCAGCGGACGAAGTCGCCGGCCGGCATCTCGGCCTCGCGGAGCACCTCGTCGAGCTCGAAGCCGGACGTCCAGCGGTACGCCGCCCAGGCGAAGCCGAGGTCCGGCTCGCGCTGGCCGACGCCCTCCGCCTGGCTGATCTTGTGGTCCTCCTCCAGGGCGTCCAGCCGGCCCCAGATGCGGACCATCTCGCCCAGGGCGTCCCGGGCCTTGCCGGACGGCAGCTTGGGGGCCGCCGCGTCGTCCGCCTGGCGCGCCTCGTACACCAGCGCCGAGGCGCAGGCCGCCAGCTCCGCCGGGCCCAGTCCCTCCCAGACCCCCTCACGCAGGCACTCGCTCGCCAGCAGATCCAGCTCGCCGTAGAGCCGGGCCAGCCGTCGTCCCTCGTCGGTGACCGTGTCGCCTTCGAGGTAGTCCAGCTCGGTCAGCAGCGCGCAGATCCGGTCGAAGGTACGGGCGATGGTGTTCGTCCGGCCCTCGATCCGGCGCTCCAACTGGCGGGTGTCGCGCAGCAGACGGTGGTAGCGCTCCGCCCAGCGGGCGTGGTCCTCGCGCTCGTCGCAGCCATGGCAGGGGTGCGCGCGCAGGGCCGTACGGAGCCGGGCGATCTCGCGGTCGTCGGCCGCCTCCGAACGGGCCCGGCGATGCCGCGAGGGCACGATATGGCCCGCCTTCGTCCGCAGCGCGGACGCCAGATCGCGGCGCGACTGCGGACTGCGGGCGTTGAACGACTTGGGGATCCGCATCCGGTCCAGCGCCTCGACCGGCACCGGGAAGTCCATCGAGGCCAGCCGCTTGACCTGCCGCTCGGCGGTCAGCACCAGCGGCCGGGGGCCGTCCTGGGCGTCGTAGCCGCGGTGGCCGTTCGTCCGCCCCGAGGGCATGCCGGGGTCCAGGACCAGCGCCAGGCCCGCGTACTTTCCGGTGGGCACATGGATGACATCGCCGGGCTTGAGCTTCTCCAGTGCGGCCGCGGCCGCCACCCGGCGCTGCGCCGCGCCCTGCTTGGCCAGCTCCGTCTCGCGGTCCTTCAGCTCCCGCCGCAGCCGGGAGTACTCCTCGAAGTCGCCGAGATGGCAGGTCATCGAGCCGCGGTAGCCCGCCAGCCCCTCCTCGTTCTTCTGCACCTGGCGCGATATCCCGACCACCGACTTGTCGGCCTGGAACTGCGCGAAGGACATCTCCAGCAGCTCCCGCGAGCGGTGCCGGCCGAACTGGGAGACGAGGTTGACCGCCATGTTGTACGACGGCTTGAAGGAGGAGCGCAGCGGATACGTACGCGTGCCGGCGAGGCCGGCCAGCGCACCGGGATTCATCCCCCGCTGCCACAGCACCACCGCATGGCCCTCGACGTCGATACCGCGGCGCCCGGCCCGGCCGGTCAGCTGGGTGTACTCGCCGGGGGTGATGTCGGCGTGCTGCTCGCCGTTCCACTTCACCAGCTTCTCCAACACCACCGACCGCGCGGGCATGTTGATGCCCAGGGCCAGCGTCTCGGTGGCGAAGACGGCCTTGACCAGGCCCTTGACGAACAGCTCCTCGACGACCTCCTTGAAGGTCGGCAGCATGCCGGCGTGGTGCGCGGCGATGCCCCGCTCCAGGCCCTCCAACCACTCGTAGTAGCCCAGCACATGGAGATCGGTGTCCGGGATCCCGGCCGTCCGCGCCTCCACTATGCGGCGGACCTCCTCACGGCCCTCCTGGTCGTTGAGCCGCAGGCCCGAATAGAGGCACTGCTGGACGGCGGCCTCACAGCCGGCCCGGCTGAAGATGAACGTGATCGCGGGCAGCAGACCCTCGTTGTCCAGGCGGTCGATGACCTCGGGCCGGCTCGGCGTCCAGATCCGGGCGCGCTGGCGCCGCTCCCGCTCGCGGTCCGCCTCGCGCAGATTGCGGCCCCGGCGCTTGTCCCGGCCGAAGGTCGGCCGGCTGTTCTCCATCCGCGCCAGCCGCTCCAGGTCGGGGTTGACCTCGCGGCGGCCGCCGCCGCTGCGGCCGTCCCGTTCCTCGAACAGGTCGTAGATCCGACGGCCCGCCAAGACGTGCTGCCACAGCGGCACCGGGCGGTGCTCGGAGACGATCACGGCGGTGTCGCCGCGGACCGTGTCCAGCCAGTCGCCGAACTCCTCGGCGTTGGAGACCGTCGCCGACAGTGACACCAGCGTCACCGAATCCGGGAGATGGATGATCACCTCTTCCCATACGGCGCCGCGGAAGCGGTCGGAGAGGTAGTGCACCTCGTCCATGACCACATAGCCGAGGCCGACCAGCGACTGGGAGCCGGAGTACAGCATGTTCCGCAGCACTTCGGTGGTCATCACGATCACCGGCGCCTCGGAGTTGACGCTGTTGTCGCCGGTCAGCAGACCGACCTTGTCCGCGCCGTAACGCTTGACCAGATCCTGGAACTTCTGGTTGGACAGCGCCTTGATCGGCGTGGTGTAGAAGCATTTGCGGCCCTGCTCCAGGGCCAGATGGACGGCGAATTCGCCGACGATCGTCTTGCCGGACCCGGTGGGGGCCGCGACGAGCACACCTTTGCCGGCCTCCAGGGCCTGGCATGCCTCGACCTGGAACGGATCCAGATCGAAGTCGTACATCTCTCGGAACGGGGCGAGTGCGGTGGCCTGCTCGGCCGCCCGGAGCTTGGCGGCGGCATAGCGCTCAGCAGGGGACATGTCCTCGGTCATCGTGCTTACGAGACTACCGGCCACCTCTGACAACGACCCGATCTTTATGGGCGGCCTTTACCGAGCGGGCGTCCGGCCCGGCCCGGCCCCGCACAGCGCGACGACCCCGGCTCGTCGAGCACGGGGCCGTCACGGCACGTCGTGAACCGCTACGTCACGTCGTCGTAGCCGCCGCGGCGCGGTGCGTCGCCGTCGCCCGCGTCCCCGCTCGCCTGCTCGGGGAGCATCCGCCCGGACGACACCGGCTCGATCCCGCCGACCCGCTCCGGCGTCAGGTCCAGCTCGGATGCCTCGTCGTCGCTCAGCCCCGCGTCCGGGTTGCCCAGCCTGCGGCGGCGGTCGTTGAACAGGCAGATGCCGACGGCGCCGAAGTACAGCACCACGATCGGAGCGGCCAGCAGCCCCATGGTGAGCGGGTCACCGGTCGGCGTGGCCAGCGCCGCGAAGATCGTGATGCCCAGCACCATGAACCGCCACCAGCTCATGATCCGGCGGCCGGTGAGCACCCCGCCGAAGTTGAGCAGTATCAGCACCAGCGGCAGTTCGAAGGCGAGGCCGAAGACCAGCACCATACGCGTGACGATGTCGAAGAACTCGTCGGCCGGAAACTGGTTGGCCCAGTCGCTGGGCGTCAGCCCGACCAGCGCACCCGCGGTGGTGGGCAGCACCGCGTAGGCCAGGTAGGCACCACCGAGGAACAGCGGCACACCGGCGGCGACGAAGCTCAGCGCGTACTTCTTCTCGTGCCGGTGCAGACCCGGGGCGAGGAAGGCCCAGAGCTGGTAGAGCCACACCGGGCTGGCGATGACCACGCCCGTGGTGAGGGAGAGCTTGAGCATGATCGTGAACGGTGCCAGCAGACCGTTCGCGGTGACCACGACGCAGGGATGGTCCCGCGGCGCGGCCGCCGTGGTGCCCTTGGGGCAGCCCACCGTGTCGATCACCGGGCCCGTGATGAAGTGAGCGATCCACTCGTACTGCCACATCGCAACGGCGGTGACCACACCCATCGCCAGCACCGACTTCAGCAGCCTGTTACGCAGCTCACGCAGGTGCGCCGCGAGCGGCATCCGCCCCTCGGGGTCCTTCTCCTGCTTGCGGGCAGACTTGAGCAACCCACTTCCTCGTCTCGTGCATCAGCCGTGACCGGCCCCGGGCCGGAGCGACTGGATCGGTTCGGTCAGCTCTGCTTGGTGGTGTTCGGCTCGGCCACGGGGCGCGAGCTGCTCACATCACCGGGAGCCGCCTGGATCGTACGAGGGGCCGACTGGGCGGCCTCGGAGGAAGCCTCGGACGTCGTACCGGTGGTGGCACCGCCCTCCGCCTCGCCGTCCTTCTTCATCGCCTTGGCCTCGCTCTTGAGGATACGAGCGGACTTGCCGAGCGAACGCGCCATGTCCGGCAGCTTCTTCGCGCCGAACAGCAGCACAATGACAACGAGGATCAGAATGATCTCGGGGGCCCTCAGGTTGCTGAGCATGTGCGACTACCTTCTCGCCGGGGCGGCGTCTGCTGGTTGCCTGCCGATGGGTCGGACTGGCGTGCTGGTGCTGCATCGATCGTAACGTTCGGTGGTGAACGCCGGGCAATCCCCTTGCATACTCCCGATTGCCCCGACCGCCGCGCTGTCTGAACCGCGGATCAGCCTACCTCTCCACCCCCGTCCGGCAGCAGAGCGCCGACGCCCGCGGCGACGTCCCGGCCGCCGACCGGCGCACAGGGCGCCCGGCGATCAGTCCCGGCCGGTCTCGTGCATCCGGGACGCGAGCGGGGTGGCGGCCCGCTCCAGGTCCTGGGCCGCCCGCTGGATCCGCTCCGATGTCGCACCGACCTGGCGGGCCAGCCGCCGCACCTCGACGAAGACGCGGACGGCGAGGACGCCGAGCACGGCGATCCCGGCGAAGCCGAGGGCGATAGCGATCATGGGCCAGAGCATGGAGCGAGCCTATCGGTCAGCCGATGTGCAGCCGCAGCGTGCGCACCCCGCCGTCGGTGAGCAGCTCCACGATCCGCTCGCCGGCCGGTTTGCGTACCGCCCGGCCGCAGTCGGGGCAGGTGAAGGAGTAGAAGGTGGTGCGGCTGCTGGCGCCGATCGCCAGCCGGAAGGCGTCCGAGGCCAGCTCGAAGCGGCCCCGGCAGTCCGGGCAGGCCGCCTTGAAGAGCACCGGAGCGGTCGCGCCCGCCATCATGGTCGTCATCCTTCGCTGCCTCCTCCTTCTCCCTGCCGTGCACGCCGTCCGCGGTGAGCCTGGCGCCCCGGGCGATACCGGCGCGCCGCGCGCTCACTCGCCGTACGCCGCGAGGGCCTGGTCCGCCGCGCGCCGCGCGCTGTCCGCGAGCGCCTGCGGCGCCACGATCCGGCCGTCCCGGCCCAGCCGCAGCGCCAGCCGCCGCAGCGAGGCCGGGTCGGGGGTGCGCAGGGTGATGCGCAGCCCGCCGTCAGGGAGCTCCTCGGCGCTGTCGTGCGGGTAGTACTCGGCGACCCAGCGGCCGCCGGGGCCGACCTCGATGGACACCTCGGGGTCCTCGGCGGCCGGCTGCACCAGGCCCTCCGAGAGGTCGCGCAGTTCGACCGGCGGCGGATCGGCCGGCGCGTCGAGCAGCTTGATCTCGGCGACCCGGTCGAGCCGGAAGGTGCGCCGGGCCTCGGAGAGCCGGCACCACGCCTCCATGTACGTGTGGCCGACCGCGAAGAGCCGGATCGGGTCCACCTCGCGCTCGGTCAGCTCGTCGCGAGCCGGGGAGTAGTAGCGCAGCCACAGCCGGCGCCGCTCGGCGATGGCGCGGTCCACGTCGGCGAAGACCCCGCCCTCGGACTCGAAGGTCACCGAGAGCCGGGAGCTGGCGCCGGCCGCCTCGCCGGCCGCCGCCTCCAGCTTGGCGGTGGCGCGCAGCAGCGCCTGCCGGTCGCCCTCGCGCAGTCCGGGCAGGGTCGCCACCGCGCGGGCCGCGACCAGCAGGGCGGTCGCCTCGTCGGCGGCCAGCCGCAGCGGCTCGGCGACGTCGTCGGGGTTGTGCCACCAGATGCGGTCGCCGTCGGTGTCGATGTCCAGCAGGTCGCCGCCGCGGAAGCTCGTACCGCACATCGGCAGCACGTCGAGGTCGGCGATCAGCTCGTCCTCGGTGATGCCGAAGGCGCGGGCGACGTCGCCGACGCGGGCGCCGGGGCGCTCGCGCAGATACGTCACCAGCGACAGCATCCGGCGGGTCTGGTCGATCGCGTTCGTAGCCATGGAGTCGTCTCGTCCCTCTCAGCCCTTGGCCACGGCGCGCAGCCGGTCGATGACCTCGGCGCGCAGCTCGGCGGGTTCCAGCACGACCACGTCCGGCCCGAACTCCACGAGCCAGGCGTCGAGTCCATGGCCGTTGGGGATCTCCAGCTCCTGCCAGCCGTCGCCCAGGTCGCGGACGGCCAGGGCGCGGGCCCGCAGCGGATAGCCGTGCTCGGCGCGGAGCCTGATCCTGGCGGTGCCGGTGGCGGTCTCCCCGGCCCAGCTCTCCACGGTCTCGCGGACCGTGACGTGATCGGGCACCGGAGCGGTGAACTTCCCTTGCCGCGAACGGACCTTGCCGGTGATCCGGGAGAGCCGGAAGACCCGCTCGGCCTTGCGGTCGCGGTCCCAGCCGGCGAGGTACCAGTGACCGCGCCAGCACTCCAGGATCCACGGTTCGACCTGGCGCTGCTCGGGGTGGGCGGCGGTGGACTTGCGGTAGTCGAAGACGACCGGACGGCGGTCGCGGCAGGCGAGCATCAGCGGCTCGAAGGCGGCCTCGTGGGCGGGGATACGGGGTTCCAGGGCGCTGTGCGGCTGCCCGGCGTCGTAGTCCTCACCGTCGCCGGCCAGCGGCATCCCGGCCGCCCGCAGCTTCTGCAGCGCGCCGCTGGCGGCGCCGGCCAGCCGGGCCTGCTGCCAGATCTTGGCGGCGAGCCCGAGGGCGGCGGCCTCCTCGGCGTCCAGGGTGATCGGGGGGAGGCGGTTGCTGTCGCGGCGGGCGAGGTAGCCGATGTCGCCCTCGATGCCCTCGACGGTCTCGATGACCAGACCGAGCTCCCGCAGATCGTCCTTGTCCCGCTCGAACATGCGGTTGAAGGAGTCGTCGCCGCTCGCCTCGATGTATGCCTCGATGGACGATCTGAGCTCGCGCTTGGTCAGCGGGCGTCGCGTCCCCAGCAGGCACAGCGCCAGGTTCATCAGCCGCTCGGCCTTGGCAATGGCCATCGACGCCCTTTCTCGTTGAACTCCCGATCGTTGACCGTACCGCTCGGGGTGGTCCAGGTAAAAGCCGGACGAGTAGGCCCCCGCTGCCAGAAGGGAGCGGGGGCCTACTCGTCCGGGCCCGTGCCAGGGGTGGCACGGGCCCTCGGATGCCTCACGGGCACGCGGCCCGGGACGGGACCGGCGGTCTCAGACGGCGACCAGGTCGCAGACGAAGATCAGCGTCTCGCCCGGGGCGATGCGGCCGCCGCCGGCGCCGCGGTCGCCGTAGGCGAGGTGCGCGGGGATGGTCAGTCGGCGGCGGCCGCCGACCTTCATGCCCTGCACGCCCTGGTCCCAGCCGGCGATGACCTGGCCGGCGCCCAGCTGGAACTCCAGCGGCTTGCCGCGGTTCCAGCTCGCGTCGAACTCCTCGCCCGAGCTGAAGGCGACGCCGACGTAGTGGACCTGGACGAAGTCCCCGGCCTTGGCGACCGCCCCGTCACCCTCCCACAGGTCCACGATCTCCAGGTCGGTGGGAGCCGGGCCCTCGGGGAAGTCGATCTCGGGCTTGTCGATGTTCACGGATGTGCTCCTACTTACGAATCTTTACGATTACCGAGCCAGTCTCGCAGATCTTGCAGAGGGCGCGATCAGACCGTGCCGACGATGTCGACCGAGAAGACCAGGGTGTTCTTGGCCAGCTCGTGCTGCGGGCTCGCGCCGTAACCCAGCTTCGGCGGGATCACGATCTCCACCCGGTCACCGACGTGCTTGCCGACCAGGGCCTTGTCCCAGCCCTGGACGACCTGCCCGGTGCCGATCTGGAACGCGGTCGCGCCACCGTGGTCCCAGGACGAGTCGAACTTCTTGCCGTCCTCCCACTTCACACCGGTGTACTGCGCGATCAGCCCGTCGCCGGCCTTCACCTCGCGGCCCTTGCCCTTGATCAGGACCTGCTCCTTGAGGTCCTTGGGGGCCTTCTCCCCCTTGGGGACGGTGATCACCGCGGCCTTGCCGTCGGGCGCCTTCACCTCCGGCATCCCGCTCTCCGGCGACTCCTGGCTGCCCTCGGACTGCGCCTTCTTGTCGACCTTCTGGGCGCCGACGACATCGACGACCCACACCAGGCCGTCCCCCGGCTTGATGCCGGACTGGGGGTTGAGGCCCTCCCCGATCAGCGCCTTGGCGGTGCCCTCGACCTCGAAGCGGCTGCCGATCTTCTGCCCGGCGACCGCGGTCAGCACCTTCGGCGGCAGCATCTGCTGGGTCATCTGGTCGGTGACCTCGCTGACGACCTGGGTGCGCGGCCCGCCCTTCTTGCTGCCGGGCTGCGGCGTCCAGGTGCTGCCGAGCTTCTGGCCCTTCATGGTCTCCGCGGAGAAGTCCAGCCGGACCAGGTCGCCCTTCTTGACGACCGCGCCGTCCCCCTTGATCAGGGTCTTGGTGACGGCCGTGTCGGACGGCTTGGCGCCCTTCGGCACGGTGATCTCGGGCTGCGCCCCCGCCTTGCCCTCGACCTTGACGACGGCAGCGCCGGACGAGCCCTTGCCGTCGTCGGACCCGCAGGCGGCGGTGAACAGCAGGAGGGGCACGGTCAGCGCAGCCGCAGCGGCGCGACAGGTGTTCTTCGTGAGGTTCATGTGTCCATCTCGGGGCTTGTGGGGAAGGTGGGCAATGCCAGCCACTCTACGACCTGTCCCCGTGGACCTCCCCCGGCACACACAGCGGTGTGCCGGGAGCTGCCCGCTCCCGGCACACCGCCCATTTCCCCGCGGGTCACATCCCGGCGATCAGCTTCTCCACCCGGTCGTCCACCGAACGGAACGGGTCCTTGCACAGGACCGTGCGCTGCGCCTGATCATTGAGCTTGAGGTGCACCCAGTCGACGGTGAAATCGCGCCGCTGCTCCTGGGCCCGGCGAATGAAGTCACCGCGCAGCCGGGCCCGAGTCGTCTGCGGCGGCACCGACTTGCCCTCGAAGATCTTCAAGTCATTGCAGATCCGCGCCGCTTGGCCCTTCCGCTCCAGGAGGTAGTAAAGCCCCCGGCGACGGTGAATGTCGTGATACGCGAGGTCTATCTGCGCCACGCGCGGATGGGACATGGTGATGTTGTTCTTTGTGCGATAGCGCTCGATCAGATGATGTTTCATCACCCAGTCGATCTCGGTGGAGATGCGGTCGAGATCCTCGTCCCGGATCGCCTCCAGCGTCCGGCCCCACAGCTCCAGCACCCGCTCGACCAGGCCCGTGCGGATTCCGCGGCGGTCGCAGAAATCCACGGCCTTTTCGTAGTACTCCTGCTGGACTTCGAGCGCCGACGCCTCGCGCCCGCTGGCCAGTCGCACCTTGCGCTGGCCGGTGATGTCGTGGCTGACCTCGCGGATGGCCCGGATCGGGTTCTCCAGCGTCAGATCGCGCATGACCGTGCCCGCCTCGATCATGCGCAGGACGAGGTCGGTGGCGCCCACCTTGAGCATCATCGTCGTCTCGGACATGTTGGAGTCGCCGACGATGACATGCAGCCGGCGGTAGCGCTCGGCGTCCGCATGCGGCTCGTCCCGGGTGTTGATGATCGGACGGGAGCGGGTGGTCGCCGAAGAGACGCCCTCCCAGATGTGCTCCGCGCGCTGGCTGACGCAGTAGACGGCGCCCCGCGGAGTCTGCAGCACCTTGCCCGCGCCGCACAGCAGCTGACGCGTGACGAGGAACGGAATGAGGATGTCCGCGAGCCGGGAGAACTCGCCATGGCGGGCGACGAGGTAATTCTCGTGGCAGCCGTAGGAGTTTCCCGCCGAATCGGTGTTGTTCTTGAAGAGGTAGACGTCGCCCGCGATTCCCTCCTCATGCAGGCGGCGCTCGGCATCGACGAGCAGACCCTCGAGAATGCGCTCGCCGGCCTTGTCGTGGGTGACCAGCTCGGTCACGTTGTCGCACTCGGGAGTTGCGTATTCCGGGTGCGAACCCACGTCCAAGTACAGGCGGGCGCCGTTCCGCAGGAAGACATTGCTGCTGCGGCCCCATGACACGACACGGCGGAAGAGGTACCGCGCCACTTCGTCAGGCGACAGTCGGCGCTGTCCCCTGAACGTGCACGTGACGCCGTACTCGTTCTCCAGCCCGAAAATGCGGCGGTCCATGACTGAACATTACGCCTGACGGCCTGCTCTGAAACCGGGTTCGACAGCCCCGTTTCGATCATTTTCCGCCGGGGCCGCCTCCGCCGTACGCCGCTCGGGCTCTCCGAGGAATCGCTTCGTCGACAAAAGGACGAGCAGCGCGGCAAGGCCCCCCGCGCCGGCCACCGCGAATCCCGCCGCCGCGCCGCCGGCCTCCACCGCCGGGCCGGCCGCCGAAGCGCCCACGGCCGAGCCGACGCCGAACGTCGTCACCAGCCACGAAAACGCCTCCGTCACCGTCCCCTTGGGCGCATGCCGGTCCACGACCACGAACGCGCAGGCCAGCGCCGGCGCCAGAAACACCCCGGCCACACCCGTCAGGGCCGTCATCCCGACCACACCGGGCACCAGCGCCAGCGGCAGATACCCCAGCGCCAGCAGCGCGACGAGCAGCCGCAGCCGCCCCTCCGGCCGCCCCGGCCACTGCCGCGCGCCGTAGACGATGCCACCGGCGAGCGCCCCCACGCCCAGCGCGGAGAGCAGCCAGCTGGAGACCATCCCGCCGCCGTGCTCATCGGCGTACGCCACCGCCGCCACCGCTATCGACCCCAGCGCCAGCCCCACGAAGAGGAACGCCCCGATCAGCACCAGCATCCCGGCCGAGCGCAGGGCCCCCAGCCAGTGCGCCTCCCGCGGCGCGCTGCGCCACCGCCGGGACGGCTCGGAGACCACGACGGAGAGCGCGCCGAGCACCCCGACCGCGTTGATGACCAGGAGCGCGGCCCCCTCCGACCAGACCGCCACACACAGCGTCACCAGCAACGGCCCGACCGCGAACATGACTTCCTGCGCCACCGCGTCCAGCGCGTACGCGGCGTGCACCTGGTCCGGGCGCCGCAGCACCCCCGGCCACAGCGCCCGCAGACCGCCCTCCAGGGGCGGGGTGAAGACACCGGCGATCACCATGGCGGCATAGGACAGCCACAGCACCTCCAGGCCGACGACCGCCAGCAGCGCCATTCCGAGGGCGGAGAGCACCGCGGCGGGCAGCATCACCCGGGGCTGGCCGTAGACGTCCACGGCCCGGCCGAGCAGCGGCTGGCCGATGGCGGTGCACACCCCGTAGACCGCGGAGAGCGCCCCGGCCAGGGCGTAGCCGCCGCCCTCGGCGCGCACGAACAGCAGCACCGCCAGCGCGGCGGTGGCGTTCGGCAGCCTGCCGACCAGGGTTCCCGCCAGCAGCCGGACCGCATAACGGGTCCTGAGCAGCTCCGCATATCCCGCGGCCATCACCGCCCCTTTCCGTCCGGATCCACCGAACGCTTGAAAGTGTTACGTATAACCTGCGTCGTTATACGTACCATGGCGACAACCCGCGGTCCACCCCGCGACGGCCGAAGCGAGGAGCGAAACACCCGGTGACCAGCGACGAGGGCAGGACGCCCCCCGGTACCAGCACCGGCTCCACTGGAGCGGCCGGCGCCGCGCGCCCTGCCCGCCCGGCCACCAGCCGGGACGTGGCCCGCGCCGCCGGGGTCTCGCAGGCCGCGGTCTCCCTCGTGCTCGGCGACAAGTGGCAGGGCCGGGTCTCCCCCGGCAAGGCCGAGGCGGTCCGCGCCGCGGCCCGTGAGCTGGGCTACCGCCCCAACCTCGCCGCCCGCAGCCTGCGCATGGGCCGCACCCGTACGGTCCTCCTCGTCGTCCCCGCCCTGACCACGGAGTTCTTCGCCCGGGTCTACACCGGCGCGGCCCGGATCGCCGCCGACCACGGCTTCGGCGTCGTCCTGTACCCCTCACCCGAGGGCGTGGGCCCCGCGCGCGACCCCTTCGACTCCGCCGCGGCCACCCTCGACGGCGTGCTCGCCTCCTCCATGGCCGCCGAGGCGCTCACCGCCCTACGCACCGCCGACCTGCCGCTGGTCATGCTCGACAGCGACCCCGGCGACGACCGGGCCTCGGCCACCGTCAACCTCGATATCGCCGACGGCGTACGGCAGTTGACCGGCCATCTGCTCGCCCTCGGCCACCGCCGCATCACCCACCTCGCGGCCGCGGTGGACTCCTGGACCTTCGACGTCCGCGCCCGCGCCGTCTCCGAGGCCCTCGACGGCGTGCCCGGCGCGACTCTGCGCCGCGAGCCTGCCGCCCTCAGCGTCGACGCCGGACTGCGCGCCGCACAGGCCGCCCTGACCGGCCCGGGCCCCCGCCCCACGGCCCTGCTCTGCGACGACGACATCATCGCCGCGGGCGCCTGCAAGGCGGTCCGGCGCCTCGGCCTGCGGGTCCCCGAGGACGTCTCGGTCACCGGATTCGACGATCTCGTCCTCGCGGTCGCCGTCGAGCCGGAGCTGACGACCGTACGGCTGCCCGCCGAGGAGTTCGGCGAGGCCGGAATGCGGGCCCTGATGGCCGTGCTCGACGGCCGCCCCGAACCGGCGCCCACCCTGCCGGTGGAGCTGGTCACCCGCGGCTCCACCGCCCCGGCGGCGGCCGGCGGCGACAACGCCGCGCGCCCCGGCGGGGAATGACCCACCGGGGCGCGTGATCCGGGCAACCGGCCCGGAAGCGGTACGTCAGAGCAGCGGCTCCCCTTCGGGACCGTCCTTGTCCGCCGCGTCCTGGCCCTTGGCACCCTTGCCCTTGGCGCCCTTGGTGCCGCTCTCCTGCCCGGCGGCCCCGGACTCGCCGGCCGCCGCGTCGGCGTCCGCCGCCGGCTCCTCGGCGGCCGTCTCGCCGCTCTCCTCCAGCAGACGGGACAGCTGACGGCCCAGGATCCGCTTGAACTTGCGCTGCTGCGGCCGCGTACGGTCCAGCGTCGCGACCTCCAGCTGCTCGGCGGTCAGCGTGCGCTCACCGCCGTTGGTGTCGCGCGAGAGCGACTCCACGGCCAGCTTCAGCGCCTCGGACAGCGTCATACCGTCGCGGTGGCGCTGGTCGAGGTAGCTGCTGATCTGGTCCGCGTTGCCGCCGACCGCCACCGAGCCGTGCTCGTCGACGATCGAGCCGTCGTGCGGCAGCCGGTAGATCTGGTCGTCCTCGGGGGCGCTGCCGACCTCGGCGACGATCAGCTCGACCTCGTAGGGCTTCTCGGCGGCGCTGGAGAAGATCGTGCCGAGCGTCTGGGCGTAGACGTTGGCGAGACCGCGCGCGGTGACGTCCTCGCGGTCGTAGGTGTAGCCCCGCAGATCGGCGTAGCGCACACCGCCGATCCGCAGGTTCTCGAACTCGTTGTACTTCCCGACCGCCGCGAAGGCGATCCGGTCATAGATCTCGCTGACCTTGTGCAGGGCCCGGGAGGGATTCTCGGCGACGAAGACCACGCCGTCGGTGTACTGCAGCACCACGACGCTGCGGCCGCGCGCGATGCCCTTGCGGGCGTACTCGGCGCGATCGGCCATGGCCTGCTGGGGTGAGACATAGAACGGCGTCGACACCGGCTATCCGTCCCTTCCTGTCAAGAGCTCGTTCAGTGGCGCATGCATAGCGGATCATCCGTCCCGTCAGAGCAGCGCGGCACGCGGGCCGTCGGGCTGGTCGAGGCGGCGCTCGTGAACGGCACGGGCGATCTCCGCGACCTCGGAGTCGGCGAGCTTCTTGAAGCCCTCGTCGGTGATGGCCGTGACGATCGGGTAGATCCGCCGGGCCATGTCCGGTCCGCCGGTCGCCGAGTCGTCGTCGGCGGCGTCGTACAGCGCCTGGACGACGGCGGTGGCGGCCTGATGCTCCGTGAAGTCCTCCTGGAAGAGCTTCTTCAGAGCGCTGCGCGCGAAGACCGAGCCGGAACCCGTCGCCGCGAACCCCTGCTCCTCAGAACGCCCACCGGTGACGTCGTACGAGAAGATCCGGCCCTTGTCGCGGTCGAGGTCGAAACCGGCGAACAGCGGCACCACGGCCAGGCCCTGCATGGCCATCCCGAGATTGCTGCGAATCATCGTCGACAGACGATTCGCCTTGCCCTCCAAGGAGAGTTGGGCACCTTCGACCTTCTCGAAGTGCTCCAGCTCCAGCTGGAAGAGCTTGACCATCTCGACCGCGAGGCCGGCCGTGCCCGCGATGCCCACCGCGCTGTACTCGTCGGCCGGGAAGACCTTCTCGATGTCCCGCTGCGCGATGACGTTGCCCATCGTGGCCCGCCGGTCGCCGGCGAGCACCACGCCGCCGGAGAACGTCACGGCCACGATCGTCGTGCCGTGCGGTGCCTCGATGGCGCCCTGCACCGGCGGCAACGGGCGGTTGCCCGGCAGCAGCTCGGGCGAGTGCGCCCCGAGAAAGTCCATGAACGACGAGGATCCAGGCGTCAGGAAGGCAGCTGGTAGACGCCCGGTGCTTCGAGTGTTGGCTTCCACACGATTCCTTCCAGATACTCGGCCGCCCGCCTCAAGACGTCCGGCCGATCCTTGAATTGGCCCAAGGCTGCGTTGCAACTGAAGCACAGTACGCCTCGGACCTTACCCGCCTCGTGATCGTGAACCACATGCACGGGGTCGGCATCCAGGCAGATCACGTACATCCTGCGCCGCTCCGCGATTCAGCGCGCCGGGCCCGGCTGGGCGATGCCGGTGACGCGCGGCCTGACACCCGGCCCCGCGCTCCCGGCATCGCCTCTGGAACCCGTCACGCCCATGGCGACCCGCCACGGACGGAGCGAGTCATGGCACTCGCTCACGTCCGGTTCGGCGCTTCGCCCCCCTCATTCACATAGGTGACTACTGTCCGCCCTTTTGCACGAAGGAGCGCACAAAGTCCTCGGCGTTCTCCTCTAGCACGTCGTCGATCTCGTCCAGGACGGAGTCCACGTCGTCGCTCAGCTTCTCCTGGCGCTCCTTGAGGTCTTCCGAGGCCTGCGCGTCCTGTGTCTGCTCCTCGACCTCTTCCGTGGAACGCGTGGCCTTGGCCTGTCCGCCGCCGCTGTCCTTGGTCGCCATATCCCTCACCCCGCTCGGTTCGCCCCGCTCGATGTGACCTTCAAGATCCGACCCTACAAGCAGGGTCCGACATCGGCCCTGCAGTTCTTGCAACGCCCGGGAGTCACCTCGATGATTCCCGCATCGCGACGATTTCAGCCGCGGAGCAGCTGTGGATCGCCGCGAATTCTGTCGTGCACCTGCCGTATATCAGCGGCCGGAAAGCGTCCTCACCAGCTCCTCTGCGGTTCGGCAGCGGTCCAGGAGCTCCTTGACATGCCTGCGGGTCCCGCGCAGCGGCTCCAGCGTGGGAACCCGTTGCAGGGAGTCACGGCCGGGCAGATCGAAAATGACCGAATCCCACGAGGCCGCGGCGACATCGTCCGCGTACTGCTCCAGGCAGCGGCCGCGGAAGTACGCCCTGGTGTCCTCTGGGGGCTTCTGCTGGGCGCGCTGGACGTCGGGCTCGTCCAGGAGCCGCTTCATCTTCCCGCGGGCCGCCAGACGGTTGTACAGGCCCTTCTCGGGGCGTACGTCGGCGTACTGCAGGTCGATGAGGTGGAGCCGGGCGGCGTCCCAGTCCAGGCCGTCACGGCGGCGGTAGCCCTCCATCAGCTCGCGCTTGGCGACCCAGTCGAGCTCGCCGGACAGGCTCATCGGGTCGTTCTCCAGCCGGCCGAGCACGTCCTCCCACCGGGTGAGGACGTCCTTGGTCTGCTCGTCCGCATCCGCGCCGTAGCGGTCCTCGACGTATTTGCGGGCCAGCTCGAAGTACTCCATCTGGAGCTGTACGGCGGTGAGCGTGCGGCCGCTGCGGAGGGTGATCAGGTGTTGCAGGGTGGGGTCGTGCGAGACCTGGTGCAGGGTGCGTACGGGCTGCTCGACGGCGAGGTCGACGGCGATGAAGCCGTCCTCGATCATGGACAGCACCAGGGCGGTGGTGCCCAGCTTGAGGTACGTCGAGATCTCGGAGAGGTTGGCGTCGCCGATGATCACGTGCAGCCGCCGGTACTTCTCCGCGTCGGCGTGCGGTTCGTCGCGGGTGTTGATGATGGGCCGCTTGAGGGTCGTCTCCAGGCCGACCTCCACCTCGAAGTAGTCGGCGCGCTGGCTGATCTGGAAGCCGTGCTCGTGGCCGTCCTGGCCGATACCGACCCGTCCGGCGCCCGTGACCACCTGGCGGGAGACGAAGAACGGCGTCAGATGCCGCACGATGTCCGAGAAGGGGGTCTCCCGCTTCATCAGGTAGTTCTCGTGCGTGCCGTAGGAGGCGCCCTTGTTGTCGGTGTTGTTCTTGTAGAGGTGGATGGGCTGGGCGCCGGGCACCTGGGCGGCCCGCTCGGCGGCCTCGGCCATGATCCGCTCGCCGGCCTTGTCCCACAGGACGGCGTCGCGCGGGTTGGTGACCTCGGGAGCGCTGTATTCGGGGTGTGCGTGGTCGACGTAGAGCCTGGCACCGTTCGTGAGGATCACATTGGCCAGGCCGATGTCCTCGTCGGTGAGCTGGCTGGCGTCGGCGTTCTCGCGTGCGAGGTCGAAGCCGCGGGCGTCCCGCAGCGGGTTCTCCTCCTCGAAATCCCAGCGGGCACGGCGTGCCCGGTGCATCGCGGCCGCGTAGGCGTTGACTACCTGGGATGAGGTGAGCATGGCATTGGCGTTCGGGTGGCCGGGGACGGAGATCCCGTACTCCGTCTCGATTCCCATTACTCGCCGTACGGTCATGCGGCCCTCCTTGCCCGGCGGCGCCCCCGGACGGGGTCGGCGCTCAAGTACCGCTGAGTCTGCGTTCCGTATGCGTGCCCCACGCCCGCACAGCGTGACGTAGCGGTACCGAAGAGCCTAGAACGCCTTTGCGGCGCTGGGGAGATCATTACAGTCATTGCTCCAGTCCGGTTTTCCCTGGTCCATCGCGCTCTTTATCGGGAGCGTCCGCGCTGCTCCCGGAAATGCGTCCGGCTGCGGACGCCCCGTGCAGGACATCCGCAGCCGGAGAGCGGTGTTACAGGTATTGGCCGGTATTCGCCACCGTGTCGATGGAACGGCCGGTGTCGGCGCCCTGCTTTCCGGTGACCAGCGTGCGGATGTATACGATCCGCTCGCCCTTCTTTCCAGAGATCCGGGCCCAGTCGTCCGGGTTGGTGGTGTTGGGCAGGTCCTCGTTCTCCTTGAACTCGTCCACGCATGCCTGGAGGAGGTGGGAGACCCGTAGACCCTTCTGGTTGTGCTCCAGGAAGGCCTTGATGGCCATCTTCTTTGCGCGTCCTACGATGTTTTCGATCATCGCACCGGAGTTGAAGTCCTTGAAATAGAGGACTTCCTTGTCACCATTGGCGTAGGTGACCTCCAGGAAGCGGTTCTCCTCGGATTCCGCGTACATCTGCTCGACGACGGACTGAATCATTCCGCTGACCGCCGCCTTGCGCGAGTCGTCGTGTTCGGCGAGGTCGTCGGCGTGCAGCGGGAGATTCTCCGTGAGGTACTTCGAGAAGATGTCCTTGGCGGCCTCCGCGTCCGGGCGCTCGATCTTGATCTTCACATCGAGGCGGCCGGGGCGCAGGATCGCCGGGTCGATCATGTCCTCGCGGTTCGAGGCACCGATCACGATCACGTTTTCGAGGCCCTCGACACCGTCGATCTCGGAGAGCAGCTGGGGGACGATGGTGTTCTCCACGTCCGAGCTGACTCCGGACCCCCGGGTGCGGAAGAGGGAGTCCATCTCGTCGAAGAAGACGATGACGGGGGTGCCCTCGCTGGCCTTCTCCCTGGCGCGCTGGAAGACCAGCCGGATGTGCCGCTCCGTCTCACCGACGTACTTGTTGAGCAGCTCGGGGCCCTTGATGTTGAGGAAGAAGCTCTTCCCCGCGGGCTGCCCGGTCACCTCGGCGACCTTCTTGGCAAGGGAGTTGGCGACCGCCTTGGCGATGAGCGTCTTGCCGCAGCCGGGCGGGCCGTAGAGCAAGACACCCTTGGGCGGGCGGAGTTCGTGCTCCTTGAACAGGTCGGGGTAGAGGTACGGGAGCTCGACCGCGTCCCGGATCAGCTCGATCTGGCCGCCCAGACCGCCGATCTTGGTGTAGTCGATGTCCGGGACCTCTTCGAGGACCAGTTCCTCGACCTCGCTCTTGGGGATGACCTCGTAGACGTAGCCGGAGCGGGGTTCGAGAAGCAGGGCGTCGCCGGGGCGGATGGTGATGTCCAGCAGCGGCTCGGCGAGCCTCACCACCCGCTCCTCGTCGGTGTGCCCGATGACCAGGGCGCGCTCGCCGTCCTCAAGGATCTCCTTGAGGGTGACGATGTCCCCGGCGCTCTCGTACTCCATGGCCTCGACCACGTTGAGCGCTTCGTTGAGCATGACCTCCTGCCCGCGCCGGAGGTCCTCCGCCTCCACGCTCGGGCTGACATTGACCCGGAGTTTTCTGCCTCCGGTGAAAATGTCGACCGTGCCGTCCTCGTTCGCCTGCAGGAAGACGCCGAAGCCGGCCGGCGGCTGCGCGAGCCGGTCGACCTCTTCCTTGAGGGCGACGATCTGGTCGCGGGCCTCGCGGAGAGTATTGGCGAGACGCTCGTTCTGCGCCGAGACGCCGGCCAGGTTGGTCTGCAGCTCGACGATCCGCTCTTCGAGAATCCTCGTGTGACGCGGAGAGTCGGCGAGCTTGCGTCGCAGGACGGCGATCTCCTGCTCGAGATAGGCAACCTGACCGGCGGGATCTTCAGACCCCCGCCCCGGCCGGATGCCGCGGTTGATGTCGTCGTCGTGGGCTGCCACGGTCCTCACCTCCTCCAAGGAGCTGGACGCTTCCTGACCCTACCTGGGCCGGTGCAGGTTGAAACCCCTAGATCGAAAAGACTGTCGGGGTGTGTCCGATCTTCACCCTTGCGCACGTCCTCACGCCAAGGGAATACCCACCCAACAACATCGGAAAGCGAGCGGTTGTATCGTCGAGTCGGTCAACACCCGTCAGGGCTGGCGCCACTTAGACAAAAACGGTTCACGTACGCAGGAACGGCAGGCGAGATGACCGCACAGGACGAAGCCCCGGAGCTGGAAGTCTGGATCGACCAGGACCTGTGCACAGGAGACGGCATCTGTGCGCAGTACGCGCCAGAGGTCTTCGAGCTCGATATCGACGGTCTGGCCTATGTGAAGAGCGCCGACGACGAGCTGCTGCAGGACAAGGGGGCCACAACGCCCGTCCCGCTGAAGCTGCTCGCCGACGTGCGGGACTCGGCGAAGGAGTGCCCGGGGGACTGCATCCACGTCCGCCGCGTCGACGACCTCGTCGAGGTCTACGGGCCGGACGCGGAGTAGCCCTCAGGGAGCGGAACGCTCCCCTCGGGCACACCGGGTGACCGGTCAGACACTCTGGGCACCCATGGCGGCGGGGAGTTCGCTCTCAACGAACTTCCCGCCCCGCCATTGCCACTTGACGTTCTTGTGCACATCCGGGCAGCAGCGCGGTACGTCGAGGTCGGAGTAGCCCAGGAGCTCCGTGGAGACCGCGCCGGCCTTGAGGGCGAGGGTCTGGACGCTGAGCCGCTGCGCGGGCGCCAGGAGGGTCGCCACGACCCGTGGCGCCGCCTTCGCGTCGGTGGGCTGGGCGAGGACGAAGACGCCGCTGGGCGGGGTGCCGGTCTCGCTGTGGCAGCGGACCACCGCGACGGTCTCGGTCGTACCGTCGCCGTCGAGGTCGCCGGATGCCTTCTTCACCACGTCGAGGCGGGCGGGTCCGCAGTCGACGGGGAAGCTCACCCGGCTCGGGTCGGGGGCGGCCGCGGCGGCCTTGCCGGCCCGGGCGTCGCGGGAGGTCGTGGCGGTGGCATCCGGGGGCTGGACGAGGGAGGCGGCCGCGACGACCGCCGAGACGGCGGTGGCGGTGGCGAGCCAGTGCATGGGGCGCGGCTGGGTGTGCAAGAGGTCCTGGCCTGCCATGGGCTGCACGCGGGGTAACTCCTGTGAAGTGCTGTGCCGGTGGGAGTGCCCAGCATCGTTCCACAGGAGGGGGCGGCAAGGAACCAGCTGGGCCGGAGTTTTACGGGTTTCCCATGAGGCGGCCCGGGGGGCTTCACGTGGGCGTCACGGGGGCATCCCGTAGGGCGCCGGGCGGGCCGTCCCGTAGGGGTTCGGTGGGCCCCTGGCCGGTGAACGCAGAGGCGCCGCCGGCGGTTCCCCGCTGGGGGGAACTCGTCGGCGGCGCCTGTGGTTTAGCCGGTCGGATCCGGCCGGTCGCGGCGGGGCGTCAGACACCCCCGTCGAGGGGCATCACACGCGCCCGCCGTGGGGCGTCAGTCGCGCTCTTCGGCGGCCGCCCGGTCCTTCCCGGAGGCCGCGGTGTCCTGCCCACCCGGGGCTGCGGTGTCCTGCCCGCCCGGGGCTGCCTTCTCCCGCCCGCCCGGCGCTGCCTTCTCCCGCCCGCCCGGCGCTGCCTTCTCCCGCCCGCCCGGCCCTGTGTAGTCCTCGCCGTACGCGCCCTTGGCGGGGCGGCGGCGGCGCAGCGGGGGCTCGACGCCGTCCGCGAGGCGGCGGGCGGTGAGCAGGAAGCCGGTGTGGCCGATCATGCGGTGGTCCGGGCGGACGGCGAGGCCCTCGACGTGCCAGGTGCGGACCATGGTCTCCCAGGCCGACGGCTCGTTGAAGGTGCCGTGCTCGCGGATCGCCTCGACGGTGCGGGCCATCTGCGTGGTCGTGGCGACGTAGGCGCAGAGGATGCCGCCGGGGACCAGGGCCTTGGAGACGGCCTCCAGGCACTCCCAGGGGGCGAGCATGTCGAGGATGACGCGGTCGACGTCGGTGTCGGAGAGGTTGTCCTGGAGGTCACCGACGGTGAGCGTCCATGCGGGGTGCGGGCCCCCGAAGTAGCGCTCGACGTTCTGGGTGGCGATCTCGGCGAAGTCGGCGCGGCGCTCGTAGGAGTGCAGCATGCCGTCGTCGCCGATGGCGCGCAGCAGGAAGCTGCTGAGCGAGCCGGAGCCCACACCGGCCTCGACGACGCGGGCGCCGGGGAAGATGTCGGCCATCGCCAGGATCTGCCCCGCGTCCTTGGGGTAGACCACGGCGGCGCCGCGGGGCATGGACAGGACGTAGTCGGGGAGCAGCGGGCGCAGCGCAAGGTAGGCGACGTTCCCGGTGGTACGGACAACACTGCCCTCGGGAGCACCGATCAGCTCGTCGTGGGGGAAGGCTCCCTTGTGGGTGTGGAAGCTCTTGCCCTCTTCGAGCGTGAAGGTGTAGTGGCGTCCCTTGGGGTCGGTGAGCTGGACCTGGTCCCCGACCTTGAAGGGCCCGCGACGGCGGGCGGCACCGGTCGGTTCGGACATGTGACCAGCCTACCGGCCCGTTGGGGCGCCGCGGACCAGTGGGGCGGGGCCGGGCGCGGCCCCGGAGGCGAGCCGAGCCCCGTCAGGCCGCCTTGCGGGCCATGGCGGAGACGAAGGCCCGCTCGACGTCGGCGGTGGACAGCACGCCGTAGATCTCGCCGGTCTCCTCGACCACCAGGTACTCGGTGGCGGGGGTGGCCCGCAGGTAGTCCAGGAGGTCCTCGCCGGCGAGCTCGGCGGAGACCCGCATCCCGTCCTTGAGGTCCTGGGCGAGCGTGCCCACGGGCACCCAGGGGCGGCGGTGGTCGGGGACGCCGACGATGGCGGCCTCGCGGACGAGCGCGGTGGGCGCGCCCTGCGGGTCGACGACGACCAGGGCGCGGGCGCCGGCGTCGTTGGCGCGGCGCAGCGCCTCGGAGAGCGGTGTGGCGGTCTCCACGGGCACCGCGCGCCGGGTCAGGGTGCGGGCGGTGAGGTCGGGGAGGCGTTCGCGCAGCCGAGCCATGCGCAGGCTGTTGCCGGCGCCGGTCCAGATGATGGCGGCGAGGATCGCGGCCAGCAGGGCGTCGGTGAGCGAGTCGGCGCCGCCGAGCTCGGGGCGGTCGTTGCCCAGGGCCCCGGTGTGGGTGAGCAGCGGCAGCCCGATGAGGACGGTGACGGCGAGCGCGCGGCCGACCCAGGCGGCGGCGACGGTGCCGCGCATAGCGTTGCCGGTGATCTTCCACACGACGGCGCGCAGCATCCGGCCGCCGTCCAGGGGGAGGCCGGGCAGCAGGTTGAAGATCGCGACGATGAGGTTGGAGATCATCAGGCCCGCGAGCAGGACGCCGGGGACCGTGCCGGGCTCGACCATGTGCATCCCGGCGTAGAAGACGCCGGCGAGGACGAGGGAGAGCAGCGGGCCGACGAAGGCGAGGACGAACTCCCTGCCGGGCGTCTCGGTCTCCTTCTCGATCTCCGAGACGCCGCCGAAGAACTGCAGCTGGATGCGGCGCACGGGGAGCTTGAAGCGGAGCGCGGCGACGGTGTGCGCCAGCTCGTGGACCAGCACCGAGGCGTAGAAGGCGACGGCGAAGAAGAGCGAGACGAGGTAGCGGGCGGCGCCGAGTTCGGGCAGCACCCGCTCCAGCTGGCCGCCGAAGACCCAGGTGATCAGGGCCGCGACGAGGAACCAGCTGGGGGCCACGTAGACGGGCACGCCGAAGGGACGGCCCATCAGGATGCCGCCTCCGCCCCGCTTCTTGCCCGGCGGCGGCACCTTCGGCCCGTCGGCCCCCTGGGACGGCTCGGGCGGCTGGGGCCGCACGGACTCCTCGGGATCCTGCGGCTTCCCGCTGTCGTCCACGGTCTGGCGTCCCCTCATCGAATACGGCATTCGCCCCTGCTCGGCCTGATATCTCGATCATGCAGGGCGAAAGGGTCCGGCGTCGATGGTATGCGGAGCGTTCGGGCCCGCTCCGCTGCGGGGCCCTTACCGCTCGTGGCCGTTCGGCGCTTGTCAGTGGCGGGCCGTAGGGTTCTGTGGCATGGGATGGAGCATGGAGCAGGCCGGGGCGGGGACGCAGGGTGTCGAGGCGGCCGCGGCGGGGCCGGACGAGGGCCGCCAGGCACGGCCGCCGATGGCGCTGTCGCCGTCGCGGGCCGGCGATTTCATGCAGTGCCCGCTGCTGTACCGATTCCGGGTGATCGACAAGCTGCCGGAGAAGCCGAGCGCGGCGGCGACCCGGGGCACGGTCGTGCACGCGGTGCTGGAGCGGCTCTTCGACGCGCCGGCGGCCGAGCGTACGGCGGCCGGCGCGCGGGCGATGGTGCCGGGCGAGTGGGAGCGGCTGCTGGCCAAGCGGCCGGAGCTGGCGGAGCTGTTCGCGGACGACCCGGAGGGCGAGCGGCTGGCGGGGTGGCTCGCGGAGGCCGAGGCGCTGGTGGAGCGGTGGTTCTCGCTGGAGGACCCGACGCGGCTGGAGCCGGCCGACCGCGAGCTGTATGTGGAGACGGTGCTGGATTCCGGGCTGCAGCTGCGGGGGTTCATCGACCGGGTGGACGTCGCGCCGACGGGCGAGGTGCGGATCGTCGACTACAAGACCGGAAAGGCGCCGCGGCCGCAGTACGCCGAGGGCGCGCTGTTCCAGATGAAGTTCTACGCGCTGGTGGTGTGGCGGCTGCGCGGGGTGGTGCCGCGGCGGCTGCAGCTGGTCTATCTGGGCAGCGGCGATGTGCTGACGTACGACCCGAGCGAGGCCGATCTGCGGGGCGTGGAGCGGAAGTTGCTGGCGCTGTGGGAGGCGATCCGGCTGGCGACGGAGACCGGCGACTGGCGGCCGCGTCCGACGAAGCTGTGCGGCTGGTGCGACCACCAGGCGCACTGTCCGGAATTCGGCGGCACTCCCCCGGTGTACCCGCTGCAGGTGCGCCCGGCGGACGGCGGCGGGGTGCCGCAGGGCAGAATGGAGACGATCTAGGGTCTGCCCGATGACCCGTCAGACAGGCCCCGGGGGATAGACGCCCCTGGGGCGTGTCCGGGCACAACGAAGGAGAGCTCGTGGCCATCCGCGTCCTGCTGGTCGACGACCAGCCCCTGCTGCGTACGGGATTCCGGATGATTCTGGAGGCGGAGCAGGATCTGGCGGTCGTCGGCGAGGCCGGTGACGGTCTGCAGGCACTGGAGCAGGTGCGGGCGCTGCAGCCCGATGTGGTGCTGATGGACATCCGGATGCCCCGGATGGACGGTGTCGAGGCGACCCGGCAGATCACCGGCCCGGCCAAGGACGGCCCAGCGAAGGTGCTGGTGCTGACGACGTTCGACCTGGACGAGTATGTCGTCGAGGCGCTGCGGGCCGGGGCCAGCGGCTTTCTGCTGAAGGACGCGCCGGCCCATGAGCTGGTGCAGGCGATCCGGGTGGTGGCCGCGGGCGAGGCGATGCTGGCGCCGAGCATCACCCGCCGGCTGCTGGACAAGTACGCCGGGCATCTGCCGTCGGGCGAGGAGCCGGTGCCGGACACCCTGCACACCCTCACCGAGCGCGAGGTGGAGGTGCTCAAGCTGGTGGCGCGCGGGCTGTCGAACGCCGAGATCGCCGCGGACCTGTTCGTGAGCGAGACGACGGTCAAGACGCATGTGGGCCATGTGCTGACGAAGCTGGGCCTGCGCGACCGGGTGCAGGCGGCGGTGTACGCCTACGAGAGCGGTCTGGTGCGCCCGGGCGCGCAGTAGGGCCTGGGTAGGCGCGCATACGGCGGCGGGGCCGGTCCGGGGATGTCCCGGGCCGGCCCCGCCGCCGTGTGGGTGGCGCCTGGTCAGGCGACGGTGGACTTGCTGATCTCCCAGAACCGGAAGACGGTCGAGGAGTCCAGGGTCCATTCGAGGCCGGTGACGCCGTCGCGGGCGACCGCGTACTGCTTGCCCTGCCAGATCGGGATGATCGGCACGTCCTTGGCGACGATGTCCTGCAGCTCCCGGAACGCGGCCTTGGTGGCGGCGCGGTCCTGCTGGTCGGCCGTCTTGGGCAGCAGCCGGCCGGTGATCTCGGAGGAGCTGTAGTTGTTGGACAGCACGCTGTCCTTGCCGAAGAACGGCTGGGTGAAGTTGTCGGGGTCCGGGTAGTCCGGGACCCAGCCCTTGACGTAGACGCCGAACCGCCCGTCGCGCACGCCCTTGTCGTACTCCTCGGTGGACACCGAGCGCACCTTGGCGTCGAACAGGCCGCTGGCGTTGAGCTGTTGGGCGATCTCCTCGAAGGCGGGGACGGTGCCCGGCCCGAAGCGGTCCGGGGTGGCCCACAGCGTGAGCGGCACCTTGCTGTTCAGGCCCGCGGAGCGCAGTGCGGCCTTGGCCTTGTCGGGCTGCGGACGGTCGCCGTAGGTGTTGAAGAAGGAGGTGTTGTGACCGGTGATGCCGGCCGGGACGATCGAGTAGAGCGGCTCGGCGGTGCGCTGGTAGACGTCCCGGACGAGCGTGGAGCGGTCCAGGAGGTAGGCGATCGCCTTGCGGACGCCCAGCTTGCCGGCGACCGGGTCCTTGAGGTTGAAGACCAGGTGCATGACCTCGGCGCTGCCGCCCTCGATGACCTTGGTGCCGTGCTGCTGGTGCAGGGAGGCGCCGTCGAGGTGGGCGATGTCCTTCATGGCCAGACCTCGGTAGGCGAGGTCGACGTCACCGCTCTGGACGGCCTTCTTCAGCTTCTCCGGGGCGGTGAAGAACTTCACGGTCATCCCGGCGTTCTTGACCTTCGCGGGGCCCTTGTAGGACGCGTTGACGGCGAAGACGGCCCGCTCGCGGCTGTACTGCTTGAGGGTGTAGACACCGGAGCCGGTGGCCTTGCCGTCGGTGCGGAGCCGGTCGGCGGGGTACTGGGTGTGGTCGACGATGGAGCCGGCACCCGAAGCGATCTTCATGGGGAAGGTGGCGTCGGGCGTCTTCAGGCGGAAGACCACGGTCTTGGCGTCCGGCGTCTCGACCCGCTCCAGGGCGGCGAACATCACGGCGGGGCCGTTCTTGTCCTTGATGCGCTTGGTGCGGTCGAAGGAGTACTTGACGTCCTTGGAGGTCAGCGCGTCACCGTTGCTGAAGGTGAGGCCGTCCTTGAGGGTGCAGCGGTACACCTTGCTGTCGGCGTCGGTGAAGGAGCAGCTCTTGGCCGCCTCCGGCTCGGGGGTGGTGCCGCCCTTGGGGAAGCTCAGCAGGGACTGGAAGACGTTGTTGAACAACAGCCAGGACCCCGGGTCGTAGCCGGCGGCGGGGTCGGTGGCCACGACCTTGTCCGTCATTCCCATGACCACGGGCTCGCCGTTGCCGGCCGCTCCCGAGTCGTCCGTGCCGCACCCGGCGAGCGCGAGCAGAGCTGTTGCCAGCCCCGCTCCGATCGGGGCGGCCAGCCACTGGTCACGCTTCCTCACTGAAGTCCTCACGATCTGGGTGGTGCCTGTCAGGCCGCGGCGGGGAGGCCGCGGCGGGGGTTGTGCGGTGTGGTCTCGATCCGGCCGGCTCAGTCGGCGACGCCGCGGCCGAGCTCCCAGATCTGCAGCGTCGAGGAGGAGTTGAGGGCCCACTCGATGCCGGTGATGTCATCCCGGGCGGCGACGTACTGCTTGCCCTGCCAGAGCGGGAGGAGCGGTACGTCCTCGGCGATGATGTCCTGCACCTGCTTGAAGTCGGCCGCGGCGGCGTTGCGGTCGGACTGCTGGCGGCTGGACGGGATCAGCTGGGACTCGATCTTGGCGTTGCGGTACGGGGAGCCGAGGAAGTTCTGCTTGCCGATGAACGGCGCGACGTAGTTGTCGGCGTCCGGGATGTCGGGGAACCAGCCCATGTTGTAGACGCTGTACTTGCCGTCCAGCGAGTCGGTGCGGAACTGCTGCCAGCTGTCGACACCCTTGACGCTGACGTCGAACAGCTTGGTGCGGTTCAGTTGGCCCTGCAGCGCACGGACCTCCTTGACGGTACTGGAGCCGTAGTGGCCCGTGGTGTACGTCAGGGTGAACTTCACCGGGGTGGTGATGTTGGCCTGCTTCAGGGTCTTGCGGGCGGCCGCGGCGTTGGGGTTCCCGTACTTGTTGAAGAACGAGTTGATGTGGCCGGTGAGGCCGGTGGGGACCATCGAGAAGAGCGGGTCGCCGGTGTAGGAGTAGACGTTGCGCACCAGGTCCGAGCGGTTGACGACCTGCGCCATCGCCTGCCGCACGGCCTTGTTGGAGACGACCGGGTCCTTGGTGTTGAAGGCGAGGTAGCGGATCTCCTGGCCGGGCATCTCCTGCAGCCTGAGGTGCTGGTCGCGGGCGTTCATCAGGCCCTTGACCTGGTCGGGCGACAGACCGCGGTTCATCACGTCCACGGTGCCCTTGCGCAGCGCCCGCTCCGTGGAGGCGGAGTCGGTGAAGAAGCGCATCTCGACCTTGTCGTTCTGCGCCGTCACCCCGCCCTTGTAGTCGGGGTTCTTGGTGAAGAGGGCCTTGGTGACGCGGTTGCCGCTGCGCTCGACCTTGAGGGTGTACGGGCCGGAGCCGACCACGTCGAAGCCGCTGTAGAGGCGGCCCTTGGGGTACACCTCGGGGTCGACGATGGACGCGGCGGGCGTGGTGAGCTTCTGCGGGAAGGTGGCGTCGGGCTTGTTGAGGTGGAAGACCACCTCGGTGGGGCTGGGCGCCTCGACCTTGTCGACGGCTTCGAGCAGCGACACCGGACCATTGGTGTTGTTGATGGTCTTCATGCGGTCGATGGAGAACTTGACGTCCTCCGCCGTGAGGGCATGCCCGTTCGAAAACTTCAGGCCGCTGCGCAGCGTGCAGCGGTACTGCTCGTTCTGGGTGTCGCGGAACCCGCAGGAGGAGGCCGCCTCGGGCACCGGCGCGGTGCCGCTGCGCGGCAGCCGCAGCAGCGTCTGGAGGGTGCCCTGCAGCACGTTCCAGGCGTCGATGTCGTAGGCCTGCGCCGGGTCGAGGGGCGCCGGGGCCGCCTTGGTGGCCTCGATGGGCGTGGCCACGCCCACGACGATCGGATCGCCGCCTTCGCCCGCGCCGTCCGTGCTTCCGCAGGCGGCGAGAACGGGGGCAAGTAGACCGGCCAGCGCCGGCAGCACCAGGGTCTTGCGATTCATCGTGGGCAGGTTCCTTATCAGCGCAGCAGTGTTGCTCGCGTCGACATTAGTAGGAACGGCCAGCCGCGCTCAGACGTAAAGGAGTTGAAACGATATGGCACCTGGATAACGATGCGGGGTGATCGATATTCGGACGGCGGAACGTTTCGCGCGTTGCTCCACCAATGCGGACACTTACCCCCGTAGGAACCGCCGAAGAGGGGGCCTGGAGCAGCTACCGGGCGCGCTGTCGACGGCCAGGCACGTGAGAAACGTCACGCGTTCAAGGAACCCCGGCGATGCGCCAATTCGGTCAGTGTATTCGTCACGGAAAATGAGCGGGCCACTGCCCTCAGTTCCGTCGGCTTTCCCGGTGACACGCTCAGTGCACGTCGCCGCGGCTTTCCGTGATGAGCGCCCGGAGAAATGGCAGGTCGACTTCTTCCAGCGAGCGGACGACCGTACGGCCGACGGCCGGCGGGATCGGCGTCACCGAGGGCACCGCGACGACCGGGCAGCCGGCCGCCTCCCCCGCCGTCACACCGGTCAGGGTGTCCTCGACGACGGCGCAGCGCGCGGGGTCCGCGCCCAGCCGCGCGGCGGCCGTCAGATACGGGTCGGGGTGCGGCTTGGTGCGCGCCAGGTCGTCGCCCGCGAGCGTCAGCCGGAAGTTCTCCCGGCCCAGTGAGTGCAGCATCTGGTCGACGATGGCGCGGTGCGAGGCGGTGACGAGCGCCGTGGGCACGCCGTGGGCGGCCAGCTCGGCGAGCAGCCTGCGGGCGCCCGGCATCAGCGGTACGCCCCGCTGGATGCGGGCCAGGAACGCGGCGTTGAGCAGCACGCTGAGCTCGGTCAGGCTGATGTCGACGCCGGTGACCTGGATCAGGTAGTTGGCGCTGCGGGTCATCGGGCCGCCGACCACCACCTCGCGGTGGGCGTCGTCGAGGATGTGGCCGAGTTCGGCGAAGACCTGCGCCTCGGCCTCCCACCAGAAGCCCTCGGTGTCGACGAGGGTGCCGTCCAGGTCCAGGAACACGGCCTGGAGGGTCGCGGCTTCGGCCGTGCGGGTGCCGACCGCGGGGATGCTGCTGGTCATCCATCCACCTCCACTGCGACGGTCCCCGGAGGGACGAAAGGGCCGGTCGCCATCCCCGGCTGGGGGGAAACGACCGGCCACTACCGGACCGACCAGTGTACGACGGTGTGCGCCGAAATGCGCGATGACACGGGTCGGGGTCGTCCGGAGGACCCCCGGACGACCCCGACCCGCTTACGCAGGGTTACCGGCGCCTACTAACGGGCGTTGAAGTACTTCGCCTCCGGGTGATGGATGACGATGGCGTCGGTGGACTGCTCCGGGTGGAGCTGGAACTCCTCGGAGAGCTCGACGCCGATCCGCTCCGGCTTCAGGAGGTCGGCGATCTTCGCGCGGTCCTCCAGGTCGGGGCAGGCCCCGTAGCCCAGGGAGAAGCGCGCACCGCGGTACTTGAGCGCGAACATGTCCTCGACGTCGTCGGGGTCCTCGCCGCCGAAGCCCAGCTCGGCGCGGACCCGGGCGTGCCAGTACTCGGCCAGCGCCTCGGCCAACTGGACGGACAGGCCGTGCAGTTCGAGGTAGTCGCGGTAGGAGTTGGCCTCGAACAGCTCGGCGGTGGCGGCGCCGATCCTGGAGCCGACGGTGACGACCTGCAGGCCGACGACGTCGGTCTCGCCGGACTCCTCGGGGCGGAAGTAGTCCGCCAGGCACAGCCGCCGGCCGCGGCGCTGGCGCGGGAAGGTGAAGCGGGTGCGCTCGGTGCCGTCCTCGTGCAGCAGGATCAGGTCCTCGCCCTTGGACACGCACGGGAAGTAGCCGTGCACGACGGCGGCCTCCAGCAGGTTCTCCGTCTGGAGCTTGTCGAGCCAGCCGCGCAGCCGGGGGCGGCCCTCGGTCTCCACCAGCTCCTCATACGTCGGACCTTCGCCGGTACGCGCCTGCTTCAGGCCCCACTGGCCCTTGAACAGCGCGCCCTCGTCCAGCCAGGAGGCGTACTCCTTGAGCTGGATGCCCTTGATGACGCGGGTGCCCCAGAACGGCGGGGTGGGCACGGGGTTGTCGACGGCGACGTCGGAGCGCACCGCGCCCTCGGGCTCCTGGACCTCCAGGACGGCGGTGTCCCGCTTGGGGACCCGGCGCTGCTTGAGCTCGGGCAGGGCGGCGCCGGGCACGCCGCGCTTGACGGCGATCAGCGCGTCCATCAGCCGCAGGCCCTCGAAGGCGTCCCGGGCGTAGCGGACCTCGCCCTCGTAGATCTCGTGCAGGTCCTGCTCGACGTAGGCGCGGGTCAGAGCCGCGCCGCCCAGGATGACGGGGAAGTCGGCCGCCATCTTGCGCTGGTTGAGCTCCTCCAGATTCTCCTTCATGATCACCGTGGACTTGACCAGGAGTCCGGACATCCCGATGACATCGGCCTTGTGCTCCTCGGCGGCCTCCAGAATGGCCGAGACCGGCTGCTTGATGCCGAGGTTGACGACGTTGTAGCCGTTGTTGGACAGGATGATGTCGACGAGGTTCTTGCCGATGTCGTGGACGTCGCCGCGGACGGTGGCCAGCACGATGGTGCCCTTGCCCTCGTCGTCGGACTTCTCCATGTGCGGCTCCAGGTGGGCCACCGCGCTCTTCATGACCTCGGCGGACTGCAGCACGAACGGCAGCTGCATCTGCCCGGAGCCGAACAGCTCGCCGACGACCTTCATGCCCTCCAGGAGGGTGTCGTTGACGATGTCGAGGGCGGGGCGGTCCCGCAGGGCCTCGTCGAGGTCGGCCTCCAGGCCGTTCTTCTCGCCGTCGATGATGCGCCGCTGGAGGCGCTCGTCCAGGGGGAGGGCGGCCAGCTCCTCGGCCTTGCCCGCCTTCAGGGACTTGGCGGTGGCGCCCTCGAACAGCTCCATCAGCTTCTGGAGCGGGTCGTAGCCCTCGCTGCGCCGGTCGTAGACCAGGTCGAGGGCGACGGCGACCTGCTCCTCCTCCAGCCGGGCGATCGGCAGGATCTTCGAGGCGTGCACGATGGCCGAGTCCAGGCCGGCCTTGACGCACTCGTCGAGGAAGACGGAGTTGAGCACGATGCGGGCGGCCGGGTTGAGGCCGAAGGAGATGTTCGACAGCCCCAGGGTGGTCTGCACCTCGGGGTGGCGCTTCTTCAGCTCCCGGATGGCCTCGATGGTGTGGATGCCGTCCTTGCGGGACTCCTCCTGGCCGGTGCAGATGGTGAAGGTCAGGCAGTCGATGAGGATGTCGCACTCACGGATGCCCCAGTTGCCGGTCAGGTCGGCGATCAGCCGCTCGGCCACGGCCACCTTGTGCTCGACGGTGCGGGCCTGGCCCTCCTCGTCGATGGTCAGCGCGATCAGCGCCGCGCCGTGCTCGGCGGCCAGCGCGGTGACCTTCGCGAAGCGCGACTCGGGGCCGTCGCCGTCCTCGTAGTTGACGGAGTTGATCACCGCGCGGCCGCCGAGCTTCTCCAGGCCGGCCTGGATGACGTTCAGCTCGGTGGAGTCCAGCACGATGGGCAGGGTGGAGGCGGTGGCGAAGCGCCCGGCCAGCTCCTCCATGTCGGCGACGCCGTCCCGGCCGACATAGTCGACACACAGGTCGAGCATGTGGGCGCCCTCGCGGATCTGGTCGCGGGCCATCTCCACGCAGTCGTCCCAGCGGCCCGCCAGCATCGCCTCGCGGAACTTCTTCGAGCCGTTGGCGTTGGTGCGCTCGCCGATCGCCATGTACGCGGTGTCCTGGCGGAAGGGCACGCTCTGGTAGAGGGAGGCGGCGCCCGGCTCGGGGCGCACCTGGCGGGTCGAGGGGGTGACGCCGCGCACCCGCTCGACGACCTGCCGCAGATGCTCCGGCGTCGTGCCGCAGCAGCCGCCGACCAGCGAGAGGCCGTAGTCGGCGACGAACGTCTCCTGGGCGTCGGCCAGCTCGCCGGGCGTCAGGGGGTAGTGGGCGCCGTTCTTGCCCAGCACCGGCAGGCCCGCGTTGGGCATGCAGGCGAGCGGGACGCGCGAGTTGCGGGAGAGGTAGCGCAGGTGCTCGCTCATCTCGGCCGGGCCGGTGGCGCAGTTCAGGCCGATCATGTCGATGCCCAGCGGCTCCAGCGCGGTCAGCGCGGCGCCGATCTCGGAGCCGAGGAGCATGGTGCCGGTGGTCTCGACGGTGACCGAGCAGATCACCGGGAGGTTGGTCCCGGTCGCCTCCAGGGCGCGGCGGGCGCCCAGGATGGCGGCCTTGGTCTGCAGCAGGTCCTGGGTGGTCTCCACGAGCAGCGCGTCCGCGCCGCCGGCGATCATGCCCTCGGCGTTCTGCTGGTAGGCGTCGCGCAGCGTGACGTAGGGGGCGTGGCCGAGCGTGGGCAGCTTGGTGCCGGGGCCCATGGAACCGAGGACGTAGCGCTGCTGGCCGGTGGAGGCGGTGAACTCGTCGGCGACCTCGCGGGCGATCCGGGCGCCGGCCTCGGAGAGCTCGTGGACGCGCTCGGGGATGTCGTACTCCGCCATCGCGGCGAAGTTCGCGCCGAAGGTGTTGGTCTCGACGCAGTCGACCCCGACGGCGAAGTACTCCTCGTGCACCGAGCGCACGATGTCGGGCCGGGTGACGTTGAGGATCTCGTTGCAGCCCTCCAGCTGCTGGAAGTCCTCCATGGTCGGGTCCTGCGCCTGCAGCATGGTGCCCATGGCTCCGTCGGCGACGACCACTCGCGTGGCGAGTGCCTCCCGGAGGGAGTCGACGCGGGACGTGCTGATGGGCGATGGCGTGTTCGAGGCCATGGAGATGCTCCCGTGGTTGCGACGGCTGTCGGCTTTGCACCCTCCTTGAGAGGGCGCACCCGGCCAGCGTAGCTGCCGGTCCGGTACACGTGTTCCCCGTTTCACGCCGTGGACAGCACGGACCACCCCCCTGTCGTGCACTATCCGCGATCGTTGGCAGACTCCGGTTCGCTCACAAAGAACAGCAGGTTCGCTGACTGAAGTCGGCATGGGCCGATATCGTTCAGCATTGTCGAACCGCATACTTCGGAGGTTGCCCGATGGCACGGACCATCCAGTCGCTGGAGCGCGCCGCCGCGATGCTGCGGCTGCTCGCAGGAGGGGAGCGGCGGCTGGGGCTGTCCGACATCTCCTCCTCCCTGGGACTGGCCAAGGGCACCGCCCACGGGATTCTGCGCACGCTACAGCAGGAGGGGTTCGTCGAACAGGACGCCGTCTCGGGCCGCTATCAGCTGGGCGCGGAGCTGCTGCGGCTGGGCAACAGCTACCTGGACGTGCACGAGCTGCGGGCCCGCGCCCTGGTGTGGACCGACGACCTGGCCCGCTCCAGTGGCGAGGCGGTCTACCTGGGCGTGCTGCACCAGCAGGGCGCGCTGATCGTGCACCACGTCTTCCGCCCGGACGACAGCCGGCAGGTGCTGGAGGTGGGGGCGATGCATCCGCTGCACAGCACGGCGCTGGGCAAGGTGCTCTCCGCGTACGACCCGGTGGCGCACAGCGAGGTGGTCGAGGCGGACCGGGAGGCGTTCACACCGCGCACGGTGACCGGGCTGGGCGACTTCGAGGGCCTGCTGGACCTGACCCGGGCGCGCGGCTGGGCCGCGGACGTGGAGGAGACCTGGGAGGGGGTGGCCTCGGTGGCCGCGCCGATCCACGACCGGCGGCGGATGCCGGTGGGTGCGGTGGGCGTCACGGGCGCGGTGGAGCGGCTGTGCCGCGAGGGCGAACTGCGGCCGGAAATCGTCGCTGCTGTGAGGGATTGCGCACGCGCGGTGTCCCGTGATCTTGGTGCAGGGCGATTCTGACCAGTTTTACCCCTTAAGTTCACCTAAGTTTTTGGCCAACGAACCCTTGACGGGGTTCTTACGGTGAACAAAACTGCCGTTCGTCGGTCGGCATTGTCGAACACCTAACGACAATATTCGCTATGGTGAGCATTGCCGCGGGACCGACCACCGCCCTCTCGGAGGGTGCGGACCACCGGAGGGACCCGGGGTTCGCCTTCCCCTGGACGAAGGACAAAGGAGTCGCGGGTGTCCAGCTCCGACATCTTCATCAGCGAGACCATCGGTACCGCTGTTCTGCTTTTGATGGGTGGCGGCGTCTGCGCCGCCGTCACGTTCAAGCGCTCCAAGGCGTTCAACGCCGGATGGGTCGCCATCACCTTCGGGTGGGGCTTCGCCGTCCTCACGGGTGCCTACATCGCCGCGAAGTCCGGCGCACACCTCAACCCCGCCGTCACGATCGGCCTCGCCATCAAGGGCGGCATCGAGTGGAGCCAGGTGCCGGTCTACCTGGCCGGCGAGCTGCTCGGCGCCATGATCGGCGCGGTGCTGATGTGGATCGTCTACTACGGACAGTTCCGGGCGCATCTGACCGACCCCGAGGTGCTGGCGGACCACTCCAGCGAGGAGGGCCTGGTCGACCCGAAGGCCGCCCCCAAGGCGGGCCCGGTGCTCGGCATCTTCTCCACCGGCCCCGAGATCCGCAACGTCGCACAGAACCTGGCCACCGAGATCATCGCCACCGTCGTGCTGGTGCTCTCGATCCTCACGCTCGGCCTGAGCGACAACGGCAAGGGCGTCGGCGTGATCGGCACGCTGATCGTGGCGCTGGTCGTCGTCGGCATCGGTCTGTCGCTGGGCGGTCCGACCGGTTACGCCATCAACCCGGTCCGCGACCTCGGTCCGCGCATCGTGCACGCGCTGCTGCCGCTGCCGAACAAGGGCGGTTCAGACTGGGGCTACGCCTGGATTCCGGTCGTCGGCCCGCTGATCGGTGGAGCCATCGCCGGAGGCATCTACCAGTTGGCGTTCGCCTGAGCCTCCCGACCGCCCCGCCGCCCGCACAGACTTCTTGGAGCACACCATGAGCGACACCCACAGCACCTCCTCCCACGGCCACGGGACTTCCTCCCACGGCCACGGGCCGTTCATTGCGGCCATCGACCAGGGCACGACCTCCAGCCGCTGCATCGTCTTCGACAAGGACGGCCGGATCGTTTCGGTCGACCAGAAGGAGCACGAGCAGATCTTCCCGAAGCCGGGCTGGGTCGAGCACGACGCCGCGGAGATCTGGACCAACGTCCAGCAGGTCGTCGACAGCGCCGTCGAGAAGGCGGGCATCACCGCCGCCGACGTCAAGGCCATCGGCATCACCAACCAGCGCGAGACCACCGTCCTTTGGGACAAGAACACCGGTGAGCCGGTCCACAACGCCATCGTCTGGCAGGACACCCGCACCGACGCGCTCTGCAAGGAGCTCGGCCGCAACGTCGGCCAGGACCGCTTCCGCCGGGAGACCGGTCTGCCGCTGGCGTCGTACTTCGCCGGCCCGAAGATCCGCTGGCTGCTCGACAACGTCGAGGGCCTGCGCGAGCGCGCCGAGCGCGGCGAGATCCTCTTCGGCACCATGGACTCCTGGGTCATCTGGAACCTCACCGGCGGCGTAAACGGCGGCCACCACGTCACCGACGTCACCAACGCCTCGCGCACCATGCTGATGAACCTGCACACGCTGGCGTGGGACGAGAAGATCCTTGCGTCGATGGACATTCCGGCCGCCGTGCTGCCGGAGATCAGGTCCTCGGCCGAGGTCTACGGCCACACCGCGGGCGGTGTGCTCGCCGGCGTGCCGGTGGCCTCCGCGCTCGGCGACCAGCAGGCCGCGCTCTTCGGCCAGACCTGCTTCGACCAGGGCGAGGCCAAGTCCACGTACGGCACCGGCACCTTCATGCTGATGAACACCGGGCACGAGCCGGTCAACTCCTACAACGGGCTGCTGACGACCGTCGGTTACCGCATCGGCGACGAGCAGACGGTCTACGCCCTGGAAGGCTCCATCGCCGTCACCGGCTCGCTGGTGCAGTGGATGCGCGACCAGATGGGACTCATCAACAGCGCGGCCGAGATCGAGACCCTCGCCAGCACGGTCGAGGACAACGGCGGCGCCTACTTCGTCCCGGCCTTCTCCGGCCTGTTCGCCCCCTACTGGCGCTCGGACGCACGCGGTGTCATCGCGGGCCTGACCCGCTACGTCACCAAGGCGCACATCGCGCGTGCCGTGCTTGAGGCCACCGCCTGGCAGACCCGCGAGATCACCGACGCCATGACCAAGGACTCCGGCGTCGACCTGACCGCGCTCAAGGTCGACGGCGGTATGACCTCCAACAACCTGCTGATGCAGACGATCTCGGACTTCCTGGACGCCCCCGTGGTGCGCCCGATGGTCGCCGAGACCACCTGCCTCGGCGCTGCCTATGCGGCCGGACTGGCCGTCGGCTTCTGGTCCAGCACCGACGAGCTGCGCGCCAACTGGCGCCGGGCCGCCGAATGGACCCCCCGCATGGACGCGGCCACCCGTGACCGCGAATACAAGAGCTGGCTCAAGGCGGTCGAGCGGACCATGGGCTGGCTCGACGACGACGAGAGCTGACGAGGAGCACATCATGAGCACCCTGCAGAGCGTCCCCGCACTGGGGACGCACCCGGCCCACGGTTCGAACGCGAGCCGCGCCGAAACCCGGGAGCAGCTGTCCAAGGCGACGTACGACCTCCTGGTGATCGGCGGCGGCATCCTGGGCATCTCCACTGCCTGGCACGCCGCACAGGCCGGGCTGCGGGTGGCCCTGGTGGACGCCGGCGACTTCGCCGGCGCCACCTCCTCCGCCTCCTCCAAGCTGCTCCACGGCGGTCTGCGCTACCTGCAGACCGGCGCGGTCAAGCTGGTGGCGGAGAACCACTTCGAGCGGCGTACGGTGTCCCGTGAGGTCGCACCGCACCTCGCCAACCCCCTGACCTTCTACCTGCCCGTCTACAAGGGCGGCCCGCACGGCGCGGCCAAGCTCGGCGCGGGCGTCTTCGCCTACTCCGCGCTGTCCGCGTTCGGCGACGGCGTCGGCCACGTCATATCGGCGGCCAAGGCGCAGCGCGACGTGCCCGAGCTGCGTACGGACAACCTCAAGGCCGTGGCCGTGTACGGCGACGACCAGATGAACGACTCCCGGATGGCCCTGATGACCGTCCGTGCGGCGGTCGCCGCCGGCGCCACGGTCCTCAACCACGCCGAGGTCAGCGGTCTGCGCTTCACCCAGGGCCGGGTCACCGGCGCGGAGCTCAAGGACCGGCTGGACGGCCAGGAGTTCGGCGTCAACGCCCGCCTGGTGCTCAACGCCACCGGCCCGTGGGTGGACCACCTGCGCAAGATGGAGGACCCCAACGCGGCCCCCTCCATCCGCCTGTCGAAGGGCGCGCACCTGGTCCTCAAGCGCACCTCCCCCTGGAAGGCGGCGCTGGCGACCCCGATCGACAAGTACCGCATCACCTTCGCCCTCCCCTGGGAGGACATGCTGCTGCTGGGCACCACGGACGAGGAGTACGAGGGCGACCCGGCGGACGTCGCGGTCAACGAGAAGGACACCGCCCAGATCCTGGACGAGGCCGCCTTCTCCATCCGCGACCAGCAGCTGTCCCGTGACCTGATCACCTACTCCTTCGCGGGCCTGCGGGTGCTGCCCGGCGGCCCGGGCGACACCTCCAAGGCCAAGCGCGAGACGGTCGTCACCGAGGGCAGCGGCGGCATGCTGTCGGTCGCCGGCGGCAAGTGGACGACCTTCCGGCACATCGGCCGTACGGTCATGAACAAGCTCGCCGAGCTGCCCGGCCACCCCCTGGCCGACGACATGGAGCCGATCGCGCGGCTGCCGAAGAAGCTGCCGCTGCCCGGTATCGCCAACCCCAACGCGGTCGCGCACCGGCTGCTCGTCGACGGCGGCACGCCGGGCCCGCGGATGGCCCCGGAGACCGCGCGGCACCTGGCCACCCACTACGGCTCGCTGTCCTTCGACATCGCCCGGCTGGCGAACGAGAACCCGGCGCTGGCCGAGCGCATCCACCCGGACGCGCCGGAGATCTGGGCGCAGGTCGCCTACGCCCGGGACAACGAGTGGGCCGAGACGGTCGACGACGTGCTGCGCCGCCGTACGACCCTGATGATCCGCGGTCTGGACACGGAGGACGTCCGGACCAAGGTCAAGGACATGCTGGCGGGCTGACGCCGGCGGCGGGCGGGCACCGGCGGCCGACGGGCGGCCGGTGCCCGCCGCGCGTTGTACGCCGAGTGACGGTGGGGCGGTCCACGGGGCCGCCCCACCGTCGTTTTCGCCTGTCGCCGCAGGTGGGACGGGGTGAGGGGAACCGGCGTGCGGTGACTGTCAGTGGCTGCTGCCATGATGGGCACCGGAAACATCAACGGGGGGATGGCGATGGTTCGTCGACGATGGCGGCGCGCGGGGAAGTGGACGGCCTGGGCGGTCGCCGTGCTGGTCGTACTGCCGGTGACGCTGGCGGTGACGGCGCTGCGCGCCCAGTACGCGGGGGCGGCCGCCCCGGAGACCACGACGCGTGGACGGGACGCCTTCTGGCTCGGGCACGCCTGGGTGGACGGGCGGCGGGACGCCTCCGACGTGGCGGCGCTGCGGCGGCGGATCGAGGGCACCGGAATCCGTGATCTGTACGTGCACGCCGGGCCGTTGGAGCACGACGGCACCCTTCCGCCGGCCCGCAGGGCCTACCCGCGGGCGCGGTGGCTGATCGCCGCGGTGCACCGCGAGCTGCCCTCGGTGCGGGTGCACGCCTGGCTCGGCGACCGGCTGGTGTACGAGAAGGGCAGGCGGGGCGGGCTGCGGCTGGCGGACGCCTCGGCCCGCGCGGCGATCGTGGCCAGCGCCCGGCAGGTGCTCTCGGACGGCTTCGCCGGGGTCCATCTGGACGTGGAGCCGCTGCACTCCGACAACCCCGACTATCTGCGGCTGCTGGACCGGCTCGGGCCCGCCGTCCACGACCGCGGCGGGATCCTGTCCGTGGCGGTCCATCAGATCGATCCGCTTCCGGAGCTGCACAAGGTCACCGGGGCGGTGACCGGCCACCCCAAGTGGATATCCCAGCGGTTCTTCGGCCAGGTGGCCCGCCGCGTCGACCAGATCGCGCTGATGTCGTACGACACCGCCCTGCCGACCGAGGGTCTGTACGGCGGCTATGTGGCGCAGCAGACCCGGCTGGCGCTGGAGGCGACCGGGCCGCGGACCGATCTGCTGATGGGGCTGCCGTTCTTCCACACCGATGACATGGGCCATCACGCGTCGGCGGAGACGGTGCGGGCCGCGGTCCGGGGTGTACGCCTGGGGCTGAGCCGCGAGGATCCGGGCCGCCGGCGGTTCGGTACGGCGCTGTACGTCGACTTCACGGCCACGGACGAGGACTGGGCGGCGTACGAGAGCGGCTGGGGACGGCGCGGCAGGCCATAATGGGCCAGACATCGGATGTCTGAGCGGGATATCCGGGCGGTCGTCCGCAAAGGCGCCCGTGCGGACGCCCGTGCGGAGACGAACGGGGAGGTCGGCATGGCGGTCACCGACGAGGCCATCGAGAAGATCAAGGGAATGATCGTCTCCGGCGCGCTGCGGCCCGGTGAGCGGCTGCCGAAGGAGAGCGAGCTGGCGGCCGAGCTGGGGCTGTCCCGCAACTCGCTGCGCGAGGCGGTGCGCGCGCTCTCCCTCATCCGCATCCTGGACGTCCGCCAGGGCGACGGCACCTACGTCACCAGCCTCGATCCGCAACTCCTGCTGGAGGCGATGAGTTTCGTGGTGGACTTCCACCGCGACGACACGGTGCTGGAGTTCCTCGCCGTCCGCCGGATCCTGGAGCCGGCCGCCACGGCGATGGCGGCCGTCCGGATCGCGACGGAGGAACTGGACGTGCTCCAGGGCCAGTTGGACGCGCTGGGGCCGGACCCTTCGGTCGAGGACCTGGTCGCCTGCGATCTGGAGTTCCACCGCGGGATCGTCGCGGCGTCCGGCAACTCCGTGCTCTGCTCGCTGCTGGACGGGCTGTCGGGGCCGACCACCCGGGCCAGGATCTGGCGCGGGCTGACCCAGAAGGACGCGGTGGCCCGCACCCTCACCGAGCACCGCGCCATCCTCGGCGCGCTGCGCGACCGGGACGCGGAGGCGGCGCGGGCCTGGGCCACGGTGCATATCGCCAGCGTGGAGCAGTGGCTGCGGGCGTCCCTGTGACCGGCGACCGACGCGGGGGCCGGGCGCCCGGCCCGCAGAGTCCGCCCGGCCCCGCCCGGTCCGCACGGCATGCCGGGCCGTGTCAGACCGCGAATCCCCCGTCCACCGCGATCGACGCACCCGTGATGTAGCGCCCGCCGTCGCCCGCCAGATGGGCCACGGTCGCCGCGACGTCCTCGGCCCGGCCGTAGGCGCCCAGCGCGGTCAGTTGGGCCTGCAGCTCCGCGCTGTCGCCGTCGGCCGGGTTCATGTCGGTGTCGATGGGGCCGGGGTGCACGAGGTTCGCGGTGATGCCCCGCGGACCCAGCTCCTTGGCCAGGGTCTTGGTCAGGCCGGTGAGCGCGGCCTTGCTGGTGGCGTAGAGGGTGCCGCCGGGGAAGGCGACCCGCTCCGCCATGCAGCTGCCGATGGAGATGATCCGCCCGCCCTCGGCCAGATGCGCGGCCGCGGCCTGCGCCGCGAGGAACGGCGCCCGGACGTTGGTGCGCAGCACCCGGTCGACGTCCTCCAGCGAGATCCGCTCGAACGGCCCGAGCACCCCGACCCCCGCGTTGTTCACCAGGATGTCCAGCCGCCCGAACCGCTCGACGGCGCCGGCCACCGAGGCCCGCACCTCCTCCGGGTCACCGCTGTCGGCCCGTACCGCCCATGCCTGCCCGCCGGACCGCTCGATCTCCTTGACGACCTGTTCGGCCCGGTCGGCCCGGCTCACATACGTCAGGGCCACGGCCGCCCCGTCGGCGGCCAGCCGCAGCGCGATCGCCTCGCCGATGCCCCGGCTGCCGCCGGTCACCAGCGCCACCTTGCCGGTCAGCGGCCGGCTGCCGCCCTGCGCCGCCGCGGTCTTCGTCGGCGTCCTCACATGCCCCGTCATCGTCGTCACCCGTCGCCTTCGTCTCGGTCGGTGGAGTCGCCGGCGCCCGTGGACCCGCAGGTCCGCCGGGGCGCCGCGCTCTCCGGTACGACTCGATCCTGCGGCCCGGCCGGAGCCGAGGCCGGCGGAATCCGGACGGCGACCCGACGGCTCGCGGCACCCTGCTTCCCGCGCCCCGGCCGCGGGAAGACGCCCCCTATGCCTCCGCCACCCCGTACACCCGCCCCGCCGTCCCCCCGAAGACCGCCGAGCGCGCCGCCGCGTCGAGCCGGCAGGTGGCCGACTCCGCGAGCGCGAGGACGTCCTCGTAGCCGGCGGCCAGCGTGCAGACCGGCCAGTCGGAGCCGAACATCACCCGGTCGGGCCCGAACGCCTCCAGCACATGCCGGGCGTAGGGCAGGATCTGCTGCGGCCGCCAGGCGTCCCAGTCGGCCTCGGTGACCAGCCCGGACAGTTTGCAGGCGACGTTCGGCAGCGCGGCCAGCGCGCCGATCGCCTCCGCCCACGGCTGCCACTCCCCCCGCGCCACGGCCGGTTTGGCGGCATGGTCCAGGACGAAGGACAGCTGCGGCAGCGCGCGTACGGCGGTGTGCGCGGCCGGCAGCTCGCGCGGGGTGACCAGCAGGTCGTAGACGAGTCCGGCGTCGGCCAGCACGCCCAGGCCGCGCAGCACGTCGGGGCGGGTCAGCCAGTCGGGGTCCGGTTCGTCCTGCACCTGGTGGCGGATGCCGACCAGACCGGCGGGCGGCGCCGCGAGGACCTCGCCGAGCGCCGGATCGGTCAGATCGGCCCAGCCGACGACGCCCGCCACCGGCCCCTGCTCCGCCCCGATGGCGAGCAGTTCGGCGGTCTCCTCGTACGAGGACGACGACTGGACCAGGATGGTGCCGGCGACGCCGTGCTCGGTCAGATGCGGGGTGAGATCGCCGAGCGCGTAGCTGCGGCGGATCGGGTCGGCCCAGGGCCCGTCCATCCACGGCTGCTCGCGCCGGGTGAGGTCCCACAGGTGGTGATGGGCGTCGATACGCATCAGGGGCGGGCTCCGAGGTCGGCGTCACTCGTTCAGGGGAAGCGGCAGATCCGGGTCGAGCAGGCCGCGGGCGACGAGCGTATGCCACAGCTCGTCGGGGATCTCCCGGGTGAACAGGTCGGCGTTCTCGGCCGTCTCCCGGGGTGTGGCGGCGCCGACGACGGCCGCGGCCACGGCGCGGTGCCCGAAGGGGAAGCGGAGCGCGGCGGCCTTCAGCGGTACCCCGAACCGGTCGCAGACCGCGGCCAGTCGACGTGCCCGGTCGAGCAGCCGGGCGGGCGCGGGGGCGTAGTCGTACGGCGCGCCGGGCGACGGGTCGGCGAGCAGCCCGGAGTTGTAGACCCCGCCGACGACCACCGAGGTGCCGCGGTGTGCGCACACCGGCAGCAGATCGTCGAGGGCGGTGCGCTCCAGCAGCGTCCAGCGGCCGGCGCAGAGCACCACGTCCACATCGAGGTCGGCGACCAGGCGGGCCAGCACTCCGCTGTGGTTCATGCCGAACCCGATGGCGCGCACGGTCCCCTGCGCACGCAGCTCGGCGAGGGCCGGGAAGCCGGTCTCGTACACCTCGCGCAGATGGTCCTCGACGTCGTGCAGATAGACGATGTCGACGGTGTCCACGCCGAGCCGCTCCAGGGACGCCTCCAGCGTGGTGCGGATGCCGTCCCGGGTGAAGTCCCGTACGCGGGCGCGGGCGGGGGTGTCGACGAAGCCCTCGCCGTCCGTCTCCTCGCCCGGCGCGAGCGGCCGCAGCCGGCGGCCGACCTTGGTGGAGAGGGTGTACGAGGCGCGGTCGTGGCCCCGTAGCACCCGGCCGAGCCGCTCCTCGGACAGGCCGAGGCCGTAGTGGGGCGCGGTGTCGAAGTAGCGGGCGCCGGCGGCGAGGGCGGTGTGTACGACGTCCTGCGCCTGCTGCTCCGGGATGGCGCGGTAGAGGTTGCCGAGCGGGGCGCAGCCCAGGCCCAGGGGCGGGACGCGGACGCCGGAGTGCCCCAGCTCCCTCGGCCCGTGCGGTGGCAGCGCCATGCGAGTCGCCCCTCAGTCCTGCTTCTCGCCGCCGGTGAAGCGGGAGATGACCAGCGCGACGATGATGATCATGCCGTTGAGGAACTGGGTCCACAGCGGGGGCACACCGCCCAGCGTCATGACGTTGATGACGAGTTGAAGGGTCAGCACGCCCGTCAGCGCGCCGAAGAGGGTGCCCCGGCCGCCCTTGAGGCTGATGCCGCCGATCACCGCGGCGGCGAACACCTGGAAGATCCAGCCGTTGCCCTGGCTCGCGGAGACCGCGCCGTAGTGCCCGGTGTAGAGGATGCCGGCGAAGGCGGCGAGCACCCCGCCGACGGCCAGCACGATCCAGGTGATCCGGTCCACCCGTACGCCGGCCGCGCGGGCCGCCTCCGGGTTGCCGCCGATCGCGTACAGCGCCCGGCCGTGCCGGAGGTAGCCCAGGGCCGCGCCGCCGAGCGCGAAGAGGGCCAGGCAGATCCAGACCGCGGCCGGGACGCCCAGCCAGTCGGCCTTGCCCAGGTAGGCGAAGGACTCCGGGACGTCGCCGATCGACCGGCCCTCGGAGATGCCCACTTGCAGACCGCGCAGCATGGTGAGCATGCCGAGGGTGGCGATGAATCCGTTGACCCTGAGGGTGAGGATGAGGAAGCCGTTGACGGCGCCGACCGCCGCGCCCACGGCCAGGCACAGCGGGATCGCCGTCCAGGCGGGGAGCAGCCCCAGCCCGGCGAACCGGGCGCCGTGCGCGGGCATCACCAGCCACAGCGCGAGCACCGGCGCCAGGCCGATGGTGGACTCCAGCGACAGGTCCATCCGCCCGCTGATCAGGATCAGCGCCTCGCCGAGCACCAGCAGGCCCAGCTCCGTGGACTGCTGGACGACGCCGACGAGGTTGTCCCGGGTCAGGAACGCCGGCGAGACGATGAAGCCGATGACGCCCAGTACGAAGATCACCGGCACCAGGGAGAGGTCCCGCCAGCGGGCCGGATCGATCCGGGGCCGGCGGCGCACCGGCGCGGTGTCCAGCACGTCGTCGGCCGGAGGCGAGGCGGTCTCGGTCATGGCGCGGTCCCTTCGGTCTCCTCGGTGGTGCCGTCCTCGGTGGTGCCGTCCTCGGTGGTGCCGTCCTCGGTGGTGCCGTCCTCGGTGGTCCGCCGGCCGCCGTCGCCCCGTACGCCCTCCATGGCGGCGACCAGTTCGTGGTCGTGCCAGCCGCGGCCGAACTCGGCGGTCACCCGGCCGCGGAACACGGCCAGCACCCGGTCGCAGACCCGCAGATCGTCCAGCTCGTCGGAGACCAGCAGGGCGCCGCTGCCGCCGTCCGCGACCTCCCGTACGACGCCCAGCAGCGCGTCCTTGGACTTGACGTCCACCCCGTTGGTGGGCCGGACGGCGACCAGCACCGCCGGGTCGCGGGCCAGCGCACGGGCGATCACGACCTTCTGCTGGTTGCCGCCGGAGAGCCCGGACACCGACTGGCCGGGGCCGGTCGTCCTGATGTCCAGCGAGGCGATCATCCGGCGGGCGAACTCGCGGGTCCTGGAGGGCAGTACGGTTCCCAGCGGCCCCAGCTGGTCGGCGACGGTCAGGGTGGCGTTCTCGGCGACGCTGCGCCCCGGGACGAGGCCCTCGCGGTGCCGGTCCTCGGGGACGTAGCCGATGCCCGCGTCGAGGGCGTGCGGCACGCTGCCCGTACGGACCGGGCGTCCGCGCACCGCGATCCGTCCGGCGTCGGGGGCCCGCAGCCCGGCCAGGGTCTCGCCGATCGCGGTGTTCCCGCCGGCCGCGGCGCCCGCGAGCCCGACCACCTCGCCGGCCCGTACGGTCAGGTCCAGCGGCGCGAAGTGCCCCTCCAGCGCGAGCCCTTCGGTGCGCAGCACCGGCTCCCCGGCACCGCGCCCGGCCGTCCGCGGCCGGCGCGCCGCGCCCGCGGCCTCTCCGGTCATCGCCGCCACCAGCTCGTCCTTCGCCAGGTGCCGGACCGGCGCGGTCAGCACATGCCGGGCGTCGCGGAGGACGGTGACCGTGTCGCACAGCTCGTAGACCTCCTGCAGATGGTGCGAGATGAACACGAAGGCCACCCCCTGGGCGCGCAGGGAGCGCAGCTTGCCGAAGAGGCGGTCGATGCCGCCGGCGTCGAGGCGGGCGGTGGGCTCGTCGAGGACGATCAGCCGGGCGCCGAAGGACAGCGCACGGGCGAGCTCCACGAACTGCCGCTGCTCGACGTCCAGTTCACGGATCCGGGCGGCCGGGTCGGCCGCCACGCCGTACTCGGCGAGCAGCCGGCCGGCCCGCTCGCGCAGCGCCCGCCAGCGGATGATCCGCTCGCCCTGATAGCGGCCCAGGTAGAGGTTCTCCGCGACGGTCAGGTCCGGCACGGTCATCGACTTCTGGTAGACGCAGGCGACCTCGCGCCGCCAGGCGGCGGTGTCGCCCCAGCCGGGCGCCGGGCGGCCGCCGAAGGTGACCTGCCCGGCGTCCGGTCGCCGCATGCCGGTCAGCACGGACACCAGGGTGGACTTGCCGGCGCCGTTGCGGCCGACGAGGGCGTGCGCCTCGCCGGGCCGTACGGTCAGGTGGGCGCCGTCGAGGGCGACGGTGGGGCCGTAGCGCTTGACGATCCCCTCGGCGTGCAGAGCCGCCGGCCGGTCATGGGTCGCGGCGGCCACTACTTCTTCTTCTCCAGCTGATTGGCCCACAGCTTCTCGTCGTCGACGTTGTCCTTGGTGACCAGGGGTGCCGGCAGCTGGTCCTCCAGACCGTTCTCGATCCTCACGATGGTGGAGCCGTGGCCGGTCGGTCCCGGCGTGAAGGTCTTCCCCCGCAGCCCGGCCCTGGCGTAGTACAGCGCGTACTTGGCGTAGAGGTCGGCGGGCTGGGAGAGGGTGGCGTCGATCGTGCCGGCGCGGATCGCGTCCAGCTCGTCCGGTATGCCGTCGTTGGAGACGATGGTGATGTGCCCGTCGGTGCCGGCCGGCTTCAGGAGCTTCTTCTGCTCCAGGAGGGCGAGGACCGGCTTGAGGAAGGCGCCGCCGGCCTGGAGGTAGACGCCGTCGATGTCGGGGTGCTGGGCGAGCAGGCTCTGGAGCTTGGCGGAGGCGACCTCGCCCTTCCAGTCGGTGGCCAGCTCATGCACGGCGATCCCGGGGAACTTCCGCTTCATACAGGACGCGAACGCCGCGGAGCGGTCCCGTCCGTTGATGGAGCTGAGGTCGCCCTGGAGTTCGGCGACCCGGCCCTTGCCGCCGAGCCGCCTGCCGAGGTACTCGCAGGACTTCTCCCCGTAGGCGCGGTTGTCGGCGCGGACGACCATGTAGACCCTGCCCTCGTCGGGGCGGGTGTCCACGCTCACCACGGGGATCTTCTTCTCCTCCAGGCGCCGCAGTTCGGCGGTGATGGCGCCGGTGTCCTGCGGGGCCATCACGATCGCCTCGGCGCCCTGGTCGGTCAGCGCCTGGACGTTGGAGACGACCTTGGCGATGTCGTTCTGCGAGTTGGACAGCGGCAGCGCGGCCGGGCCGCCGTGGTCCAGGTCCTCTTCGAGGTACTGCTGGTAGGAGTTCCAGAAGTCGGTGTCGGTACGGGGCAGGTCGATGCCGATCCTGCCGCCCGCGGTGTCGGCGCCGCGGTTGCAGCCGGCGAGTGCGGCGGTGGCCAGCAGCGCGGCAGCGGCCGCCGCGCCGGTCGTACGCAGTCTCATGGGTGCTCCCTCGCTCGTGGTGGGCGCTTCCCCCGGCCCCGGGGTGCGGGGCGAGGAGCCGGTCTCAGGTGGCGGGCCGCAGCCGCAGCCCCTGCATCCCCCCGTCCACGGCGAGGGCGGTCCCGGTGATGCCGGAGGCGGCCGGGGACGCCAAGGCGACGATGGCGGCGGCGACTTCGCCGGCGGTGACCATCCGGCCCATGGGCTGGCGGGCGTTGAGGGCGGCGCGTTCGGCCACCGGATCGGCGGCCCGGTCCAGCAGCCGACCGACCCAGGGGGTGTCGGCGGTGCCCGGGTTGACGCAGTTGACCCGGACGCCCTCGCGGACGTGGTCGGCGGCCATCGCGAGGGTCAGCGAGAGCACCGCGCCCTTGCTGGCGCTGTACAGGGCGCGCTGCGGCAGTCCCGCGGTGGCGGCGATGGAGCAGGTGTGGGTGATGGAGGCCCGGCCGGGGGACGCGGCGGCGCTGCGGCGCAGATGCGGCAGCGCGGCCCGCGCGGTGCGCACCAGGCCCAGCACATTCACGTCCAGCACCCGGCTCCACTGCGCGTCGTCGTTGTCCTCGACGGTGCCGACGGCGCCGATGCCCGCGTTGCCGACCAGGGTGTCCAGGGCGCCCAGCCGCTCCACGGCCTCCTCGACGGCGGCCCGTACGGCGGCGTCGGAGGTGACATCGGCCTGGAGGGGGACCGCCCCTGCGGGCGCCCCGGACGGGTCCAGGTCCAGCACCGCGACCTTGGCGCCGCGCGCCAGCAGCAGGGCGGCGGTCGCCGCCCCGATACCGGAGCCGCCGCCGGTGACGAGGGCGGCCATGCCCGCGAAGTCGCCCGGCGAGGAGCCGGTGTGCGCCGCGGCGCCGCCCGCGGAAGGGGTTCGGCTGCGCTCGCTCATACGGAGACCTCCTGCTCGCCGTGGTGCGGATGCGGTCCGTGCCGCCCCTGCCCTCCCCTCCGGGCACGCCATACGGGCCCGTCGGGGAAGCGGTGGGCGGCGATCGAGCCGGGCTTCATCCGGGCCGAGAAGCCGGGCGCGGTCGGGGCGCGGTAGCGGCCGCGGTCGATGACGACCGGGTCGGTGAAGTGGTCGTGCAGATGGTCGACGTACTCGATCACCCGGTCCTCCCAACTCCCCGAGACCGCCACGTAGTCGAACATCGCCAGATGCTGCACCAGCTCGCACAGGCCCACCCCGCCCGCGTGCGGGCAGACCGGTACGCCGTACTTGGCGGCCAGCAGCAGGATCGCGAGGTTCTCGTTGACCCCGGCCACCCGCGCCGCGTCGATCTGCACGAAGTCCACGGCGCCGGCCTGCAGCAGCTGCTTGAAGACCACCCGGTTGGCGACGTGTTCACCGGTGGCGACCTTCACGGGCTGCGCGGAGCGCACCGCGGCGTGCCCCAGCACATCGTCCGGGCTGGTCGGCTCCTCGATCCAGTGCGGGGCGTAGGGCGCGAGGGCGGTCATCCAGCGCACCGCCTCGGCCACGTCCCAGCGCTGGTTGGCGTCGACGGCGATCCGTACGCCGGGGCCGACCGCGTCCCTGGCCAGCCGCATCCGCCGCTTGTCGTCGTCGAGGTCGGCGCCCACCTTCAGCTTGATCTGGCCGAAGCCGTCGGCGACCGCCTCCTTGGCGAGCCGCACCAGCTTGGTGTCGTCGTAGCCGAGCCAGCCGGGCGAGGTGGTGTACGCGGGGTAGCCCTCGGCCTTGAGGCGGGCGGCGCGCTCGGCGCGGCCGGGCTCGGCGGCGCGCAGGATGGCCAGCGCCTCGTCGGGCGTCAGGGCGTCGGAGAGGTAGCGGAAGTCGACGAGCGCGACCAGCTCTTCGGGGGTCAGTTCGGCGAGGTACTCCCACACCGGCAGGCCCGCGCGGCCGGCGGCCAGGTCCCAGGCGGCGTTGACCACGGCGCCGGCCGCCATCTGCATCACGCCCTTGTCGGGGCCGAGCCAGCGCAGCTGGGAGTCGTGGGTGAGGTCGTGGTGCAGGGCGGCGAGGCCGGCGGCGGTGGCGGGTGCGGGGCGGCCGACGACGTACGGCTCCAGTGACCGGATCGCGGCGGCCATGACATCGTTGCCGCGCCCGATGGTGAAGCAGAGGCCGTGCCCCGGTGGTCCGCCGCCGGTGTGCAGGACCACGTAGGCGGCGGAGTAGTCGGGGTCCGGGTTCATGGCGTCCGAGCCGTCGAGCTGCTCCGAGGTGGGGAAGCGGACGTCATGGACCTCCAGCTCGGTGACGGTGTCGGTCACGGCCATGCGGATGCCCCCTGAGATGTTGCGGAAGAACATCGGACCTTTCTCGGTCATCCGATGTATAGACCCGCTCGTGAGAGCGCGTCCAGACCCTGTACGGAAGTTGAGCGAACGACACTGGTGACAGGTCGGATGAATCAGCACCCGTTCTTGCAGAGGGGCTGCGGACCGCCACCGCACACGCCGTAGTCTTGGTGACGCACGCAATGGAACTGCTGCCGGCGGCCGCCCCCACACGGCCCAACCGGTCGGAAGGAGGCGCTGGGTGATCGAGCTCGAGGGGGTGCCCGAGCTGATCGACCCGGTCATGGTGGCCGCGTTCGAAGGCTGGAACGACGCCGGCGACGCCGCCTCCGCCGCGGTCGCACACCTGGACCGGGAGTGGAAGGGCGAGGTCTTCGCCGCGCTGGACGCCGAGGACTACTACGACTTCCAGGTGAACCGCCCCACCGTCTTCCTGGACGGCGGGGTACGCAAGATCACCTGGCCGACGACCCGGCTCTCCGTCGTCCGCGTCGGCGATGCGAACGGCAAGGGGCGGGCCCGCGATCTGGTCCTGATCCGCGGGATCGAGCCCAGCATGCGCTGGCGCTCGTTCTGCAACGAAATCCTCGGCTTCGCCCATGAGTTGGGTGTGGAGATGCTGGTGGTGCTGGGCTCGCTGCTCGGCGACACCCCGCACACCCGCCCGGTGCCGGTCAGCGGGGTCACCTCCGACGCGGACCTCGCACGCCGGCTGGACCTGGAGGAGTCGCGCTACGAAGGCCCGACGGGCATCGTCGGCATCCTCCAGGAGGCGTGCACCCACGCGGGCGTGCCCGCGGTGAGCCTGTGGGCCGCGGTGCCGCACTACGTCTCCCAGCCGCCCAACCCCAAGGCCAGCCTCGCCCTGCTCAACCACCTGGAGGATCTGCTGGACATCAGCATCCCGCTCGGCGAGCTGAGCGAGGACGCGCGCGCCTGGCAGCTGGGCGTGGACCAACTGGCGGCCGAGGACAGCGAGGTCGCCGAGTACGTCCAGTCGCTGGAGGAGGCCCGGGACACGGCGGATCTGCCGGAGGCGTCCGGCGAGGCCATCGCCCGCGAGTTCGAGCGCTATCTGCGCCGCCGCGACCCGCAGGCCGGCCCCGGCGTGGCGTCCGAGGGCGGGCTCGGCGACAGCTCCTTCCTCCGCGACACCACCAGCGGACGCACCCGGCCGCCGCGGCCGGTGTCCAAGGAGCCGCGGGAGCCGAAGGAGCCGAGGGACACCGACGGCGACAAGGGCACCTCGGGCCCCACCACCGACGCGGACTCCGCCGACGGCGGGAAGCCGGAGGACGGCCCGGAGGACGGCGGCCGCTGACACCGGCCGGGACCGGGCGTCCCGCGCCGTGCGCTCACGGGAAAGGGGCGCTTTCGCCGGCCGGCGAAAGCGCCCCTGAGGACGGAAGTCAGCGAGTGGCCGTCACAGCGCCACCCCGAGGAGCGCGTCGACCGCACGCGAGACGAGGCCGGGTGCGCCCTCGTCGGTGCCGCCGTCGGCCTGCTGGGCGGCGGCCCAGCGGTCCACGGCGGCGAGGGCGGCCGGGGAGTCCAGGTCGTCGGCGAGCGCCGTGCGGATCTCCTCCAGGAGGGCGTCGGCGGACGGGCCGTCAGGCCGGGAGACCGCGGCGCGCCAGCGCGCCAGCCGGTCCACCGCCTCCTCCAGTACGGCGTCGGTCCACTCCCAGTCGGCGCGGTAGTGGTGGGCGAGCAGCGCGAGCCGGATCGCGGCCGGGTCGGTGCCGTCGCGCCGCACCTTGGAGACGAAGACCAGATTGCCCTTGGACTTGGACATCTTCTCGCCGTGCAGGGCCACCATCCCGGCGTGCACATACGCCTTGGCGAACGGGTGCTCGCCGGTGAGCGCCTGGGCGTGCGAGGCGCCCATCTCGTGGTGCGGGAAGGCGAGATCGGAGCCGCCGCCCTGCACGTCGAAGCCCATGCCGAGGTGGTCCAGGGCGATGGCGACGCACTCGATGTGCCAGCCGGGCCGGCCGCGGCCCAGCGAGCCGCCGTCCCAGCTCGGCTCGCCGTCGCGGGCGGCCATCCACAGCATCGGGTCGAGCGGGTTCTTCTTGCCCTCCCGCTCCGGGTCGCCGCCGCGCTCGGCGGAAAGCAGCCGCATCGCCTCGGCGTCCAGGCCGGAGACCTCGCCGAAGTGCGGGTCGGAGGCGACCGAGAAGTAGACGTCACCGTCCAGCTCGTAGGCGGCGCCGGCGTCGCGCAGCCGCTCCACCAGCGGGACGATGCCGGGTATCGACTCGACGGCGCCTATGTAGTGGCGCGGCGGCAGCATCCGCAGGGCCGTCATGTCCTCGCGGAACAGGGCGGTCTCGCGCTCGGCGAGCGCGGTCCAGTCGTCGCCGGTCTTCTCGGCCCGCTCCAGCAGCGGGTCGTCGACGTCGGTGACGTTCTGCACGTAGTGCACCTGGCGCTTCGTGTCGAGCCACACGCGCTGAACCAGGTCGAACGCGTTGTAGGTCGCCGCGTGCCCCATGTGGGTGGCGTCGTACGGCGTGATGCCGCAGACATAGATACGGGCGACGGGACCGGGGTCGAGGGTCACCCGGCCGCCGGTCGCGGTGTCGTGGATCCTCAGGTCGCGGCCCTGACCAGGCAGGGCGGGGACCTCAGAAGCGGGCCATGCATGCATGCCTTGAGCGTAACCGGACGGATGTTCCGCATACGAACCGGACCGGGGTCTTGGCCGGAAAGGCACTCTTGCGTTTGACGGCGGGACATGCCAGGAGCGTGCCGCGCCGCCGCATGGGATCAGACCGGCGGCCAGGGGATGGCGGGCCACTCGCCGCTCGGTTCGGGGTGCCGGCCGCTGCTCAGCAGCCCGGCCACCCGGGCCCGCAGCGCCTCGATCTCGGCATCCGTGATCAGTTCGGCCAGTCGGGCGGCGAGCGGCGCCGCCTCCCGCAGCGCCTCGCGAAGGCCCCTGAGGACCTCCAGGGCCTCGTCGGTCAGCGGCTCCCCCGCCCAGCCCCACAGCAGCGTGCGCAGCTTGTCCTCGGCGTTGAAGGTCACCCCGTGGTCGATGGCGAAGAACCGCCCGTCGGCGCCGGGCAGCAGATGGCCGCCCTTGCGATCACCGTTGTTGATCACCGCGTCGAGCACCGCGAGCCGCCGCAGCCGCGGATGGTCGGCGTGCACCAGCAGCGCGGTGCGGCCCTCGCCGAGCTGGGCGAAGCCGACGGCCTTCCAGCCGGGCCCCGGCTCCTCGCCCTCCACCAGCGCCAGCAGCTCGGGCACCTCGTCGCTGCTCTCCGGCGGGTCGATCCACTCCTGGACCATGCCGGTGCCGTACGGGCCGTCGCGCAGCACCGTCGGCGGGATCAGGTCCCAGCCGCAGGCGCGGGAGACCTCGTAGGCCGCGACCTCGCGCTGGGCGAGGGTGCCGTCGGGGAAGTCCCACAGCGGTCGCTCGCCGGCGACCGGCTTGTAGACGCAGGCGGCGCTGCGGCCGTCGTGCGCGACCGTGCAGTACAGCACGGCGTTGGACGCCTCCTGGATGCGGCCGCGCACGGTCAGCTCCCCTTCGAGGAGCACCTCCCGCGCCGCCGTCGCCGCGCCTTCGGAAGCCTCGGTGACCGGTTCGGTCCCCTCCGCGGCGTCCTGCACGGCGCTCAGGCGTCCCGTCGGTATCCGTTCTGGCGCGGACATACGTGTCCCTCCGGGTCGAGCGGCAGGCTGCACAGCGGGCACGGCGGGCGGCCGGCGTTGACGACTTCCAGTGCCCGCTTGGCGAACGCCCTGGCCATGGTTCCGGTGAGGCGCACCCGCAGCATCGGCGGACCGTTCTCGTCGTCCTGGAGCAGCCGCTCCTCGGCGTCGGCGAGGTCCTCCTCGCTGTCGGCGTCCAGCTCGACCAGGGCCTGCGCCTCGACGATCATCCGCTCGTCCTCGCCGTCCCAGGCCAGCGCCATCGTCCCGACCCGGAACTCCTCCTCGACGGGCGTCTCCAGCGGGGCGGTGTCGGCCAGCTCGGTGGGCGAGACGGCGGGGACCGGGGCGTTGCCGCCGCTGCGCCGCACGACCTCGTCCAGCAGCTCGTCGATCCGCTCGGCGAGCGCTGCGACCTGCGTCTTCTCCAGGGCGACGCTGGTGGTGCGGCCGGCCGCGGTGGCCTGGAGGTAGAAGCTACGGCGGCCAGGCAGCCCGACCGTGCCGGCCACGAAGCGGTCCGGCGAGTCGTAGAAGAACACCTGACGGGACAACGTCCTGCTCCGATTGCTCGACTGCGGGGTCACTGCGGTCGCTGCACGTCCTGCGGACCGCAGGGGCGTGGCGGGCAGCGCCGTCGCACCACCCTACTGCGCCGACTGATCACGCTGCGCCCGCACCACCGCCGACGGCCCCGTCCCGGTCGGCCGCGGCGGCGCCGTCCTCACGGGGCGCGAGCGATCCGAAGTCGCCGGTGTCGCCGAGGCGCACCAGGTAGGGGCGCAGCCGGGTGTAGCGGATCACGGTGACCGAGCAGGGCTCGACCGAGACCCGCTGGAAGAGGTCGAGGTGCAGGCCCAGCGCGTCGGCGACCAGGGCCTTGATGATGTCGCCGTGCGAGCACATGGCGTAGGTCGCCTCGGGGCCGTGGGCGTCCTCGATGCGGGCGTTCCAGTCGCGCACCGCGTCCACCGCGCGGGCCTGCATGGCGCGCATCGACTCGCCGCCGGGGAAGGCGGCCGCGGAGGGGTGCTGCTGGACGACCTCCATCAGCGGCTCGTCACCGAGTTCGGCGAGTTTGCGGCCCGACCAGTCGCCGTAGTCGCACTCGCTGATCCGGTCCTCGATGTGCAGCGTGAGCCAGGGCCGGGCGTCCAGCAGCGGCGCCACGGTCTCCCGGCAGCGCTGCAGCGGGCTGGAGACGACGGCGGTCAGCGGCACCTGCGCCAGGCGGGCGGGCAGCGCGGCGGACTGGGCGGCGCCGTGCTCGTCGAGGGCGACGCCGGGCGAGCGGCCGGCGAGCACTCCGGCGGTGTTGGCGGTGGAGCGGCCGTGGCGCACCAGGATCAGCGTGGGCATGACCGCAGCCTACGTTCCGGATGCGCCTTTCTGGCAGGTGGCCGCGGTACGCGCGAGAATGCCAGGTGTGATCGTGGACTGCGCCATCTACCGGGAGGGCCGCCGCACCGACTGCGCGGCCGACTTCTCCGGTGCCCTGGCGGCGGCGCGGGCCGAGGGCCACTCCTTCCTGTGGCTGGGGATGTACGAGCCCACGGAGGAGGAGTTCGACCTCGTCAGGTCCGAGTTCGCGCTGCATCCGCTGGCGGTCGAGGACGCGCTGCACGCGCATCAGCGGCCGAAGCTGGAGGTCTACGACGATTCGCTGTTCATGGTGCTGAAGCCGATCACCTACGACGTCGAGGCCGACACGGTGACCGCGTCGGAGCTGATGGTCTTCGTGGGCGACGCGTTCGTCGTCACCGTCCGGCACGGCCGGACCAGTCCCCTGGCGGCGGTGCGGCGCCAGCTGGAGGACCATCCGGAGATCCTGCGGCACGGCCCGGGGGCGGTGCTGTACGCGGTCAGCGACGCGGTGGTCGACCACTACATCGAGGTGGCCGCCGAACTCCAGGTGGACATGGAGGAGTTGGAGGCGGAGGTGTTCGCTCCGGTGCGCGGCCACGACACCCGCAACACCGCCGCCCAGATCTACTCCTTCAAGCGCGAGGTGCTCGAATTCCGGCGGGCGACCGGCCCGTTGGCGGAGCCGATGGCCCGCCTGCAGAACCCCGGGGTGCCGTTCGTGCACGACCACGCCCGGCCCTTCTTCCGCGACGTCGACGACCACCTCACCCGCGCCAACGAGTCGGTGGAGGCCCTGGACCGGCTGCTCTCGGACATCCTCGCCGCCCATCTGGCGCAGATGGGCGTGCGGCAGAACGACGATATGCGCAAGATCTCGGCCTGGGCGGCGCTGGCGGCCGTGCCCACGCTGATCGCCGGTGTCTACGGCATGAACTTCGACGACATGCCGGAGCTGCGGTGGTCTCTGGGCTATCCGGCGATCCTCGTGCTGATGGCCCTCATCGAGGTGTCGCTCTACCGGCTGTTCAAGCACCGCGGCTGGCTGTGAGTCCCCCCGCGGCCCGGTGGCCGGGCCGGACCGGGCGGACCTCCGGTGCGGCCCAGGCGCCCTAGGCGAACTCCGGTGCGGAGCCGGCCGGTCCGCCCAGCGCGTTCCGCCGCTCGGGCATCTGCAGGGTGACCATCCGCCGCCAGCCGCCCAGCCGCTCGTAGCCGTACATCGCCCCGATGCCGGCCACGAGCGTGGCGGACTTCGCCTTCGGCCAGCCCAGGAGCCGGCCCATGTGGTCCATCACGGCCAGGCTGACGTCCCGGTAGACGGCGATCTCGGCGCGGGCGCATTCGTGCAGGGTCCGCTGGATGGTCCGGCCGTGCCCGGCGTGCGCCAGCCGGAGCAGCTCCTCGTGGCAGTAGGCGAGGTGGTTGTCCTCGTCGTGCGAGATCATCCGGATCGCCTTGCCCACCTCGGGGTGGTCGCCGAAGTACCTGGTGAGCGTCTCCATCTGGTCGGCGGCGCGCTGCTCGGTGACCCGGCTGTGCGCGAGATAGGTGATGACGTCCAGCTCGCCGAGCGGCTCGTCGCGGCGCAGCCTGTCATGCGCCAGGCCGATGCCCCGCCGCTCCAGCAGCATCGTGTAGTCGGTCTCGTCGGGGACCTCGACGGGGGTCATCCCGCGCTTGCGCAGCAGACCGAGGAAGATCCGGCCGTGCTTGTCCTCGTCGGCGCCGTGCCGGGTGACCTTGGGCGCCAGATCGCGCATCGACCCGGGCAGCAGCGCGGCGATCCGGCCGTTCTCCCAGCCTCCCTGGGCCTCACCGCTCGCCGCGATGGAACAGAACAGCCGGTAGGTGTCGTCGTTGTCGACGATCTCCTGGAACAGGCTTCGGGCCGAGAACATCTGCGCCACCTCCGCATGGACACACCCGTAAAGGAATAGTCAAGTCGGGTGTGTCGGGGGCGGCAACCGGAACGGCCGTCCGTTGATCCGTTCGGATGACGCCCGCCCGGCGGCGGGTGCGTAACCGGCGCGCCGGTCGCCGCGTTGTGCAGCATGACGGCCGTGGCGGGGAAGATCCCCCGAGCCCCCACCACGGCCGCAGGGTTCGCGGGCCCGGCGCTCCTGGCGCCGGGCCCGCCGCATGCCCGGACCCCTTACGCCAGGCCGGCCCGCTCCAGGGCCTCGGTCCCGGCCCGCAGCGAGGCCAGCCGGTCCTCCAGGCTGAAGCCGGCCGGCGCCAGCGTCAGGGTGGTCACGCCGGCCGCGGCGTAGGCCTGCATGCGGTCGGCGATCCGCTCGACGGAGCCGAGGAGCGTGGTCTGGTCGATCAGCCGCTCCGGGATCGCGGCGGCGGCGCCTTCCTTGTCGCCGGACAGGTACTTGTCCTGGATCTCGGCGGCTTCCTTCTCGTAGCCCATGCGCCGGGCGAGCTTGTTGTAGAAGTTCTGCTGCCGGCTGCCCATACCGCCGACGTACAGGGCGGTGTACGGGCGGAACATGTCGGCCAGCGCGCCGACGTCGCCGTCCGCACCCACGGCCAGCGGCAGCGTCGGGCAGACGTCGAAGCCCTCCAGCGTCTTGCCCGCCTTCTCGCGGCCGGCCCGGAGGGGGACGATCGCGGTCTCCTCCAGGTGCTCGGCGGACGGAAAGATCAGCAGCGCGCCGTCGGCGATCTCACCGGTCTGCGCCAGGTTCTTCGGGCCGATCGCGGCGATGTAGAGCGGGATGTGCTCGCGCTGCGGGTGGACCGTGAGCTTGAGCGGCTTGCCGAGGCCGCCGGGCAGCGGCAGCGTCCAGTGCTCGCCCTCATAGGAGAGCCGCTCGCGCGTCATGGCCTTACGGACGATGTCCACGTACTCGCGGGTGCGCGCCAGCGGCTTGTCGAACTTCACGCCGTACCAGCCCTCGGAGACCTGCGGGCCCGAGACGCCGAGGCCGAGCCGGAAGCGGCCGCCGGAGAGCGAGTCCAGGGTGGCGGCCGTCATGGCGGTCATCGCGGGCGTGCGCGCCGGGATCTGGAAGATCGCCGAGCCGATGTCGATCCGCTCGGTCTGGGCGGCGACCCAGGAGAGCACGGTGGCGGCGTCGGAGCCGTATGCCTCGGCGGCCCAGCAGACGGAGTAGCCGAGGCGGTCGGCCTCCTGCGCGACCGCGAGATTGTCGGAGTCCATCCCGGCGCCCCAGTAGCCGAGGTTGATGCCAAGCCTCATGCCGCTCCCCTTACCGATCAGTAACGTCGCTGTTGCCGGGGACTGTAGCGCGCACCGCCGCCGGGCGTCATCGGCGGGTTGTCCACAGGTCCCCTGATCCTGCGCCATGGCCAGTAATCTCAGGCCCATGGAGCAAAGGCACCTCGGCCGAACGGGCCTTCGCGTGTCGCGACTCGGGCTCGGCACCCTGAACTGGGCCCGCGACACGGACGAGCAGGAAGCCGCCGAGCAGCTCAAGGTGTTCTGGGAGGCCGGCGGCACCCTCGTGGACACCGCCGACATCTACGCCGACGGAGGCGCCGAACTCCTCCTGGGCCGGCTGACGGAGGAGCTCGTTCCGCGTGCCGACCTGGTGATCGCCACCAAGGCCGGCAGCGTCCTGGAGGCCCACCGCCGGGTCGACGGATCCCGGCGCCACCTCCTCGCCGCCCTCGACGCCTCCCTGGAGCGGCTGGGCACCGACTACGTCGACCTGTGGCAGCTGCACGCCTTCGATCCGCACACGCCGTTGGAGGAGACCCTCCAGGCCCTCGACCTCGCCGTCTCCAGCGGCCGGGCGCGCTATGTGGGGCTGTCGAACTTCTCCGGCTGGCAGCTCGCCAAGGCCGCCACCTGGCAGCTCGCGGCGCCCGGTATACGCAACCGCCCGGCGAGCACGCAGATGGAGTACTCCCTCCTGCAGCGCGGCATCGAGCGCGAGGTGCTGCCGGCGGCGCTGGACCTGGGCATCGGCGTACTGCCGTCCTCGCCGCTCGGCCGGGGCGTGCTGACCGCCAAGTACCGCCATGCCACCCCGGCCGACTCGCGCGGCGCCTCGGAGCATCTGGCGGCGTTCGTCGCGCCCTATCTGGACGAGACCGCCGGCCGGGTCGTCGACGCGGTGACGACCGCCGCCGACGGACTGGCCGTCACCCCCCTCCAGGTCGCGCTCTCCTGGGTCCGCGACCGCCCCGGAGTGACCGCGCCGATCCTCGGCGCCCGCACAGCGCAGCAGCTCAGAGCGGCATTGTCAGTGGAGGCCCTTAGTCTTCCTGACGAGATCCGCCGGGCGCTGGACGATGTGTCGGCCCCGGTGCACCACTACCCCGACCACGACTGGAGCACGCTGTGAGTACCGACCGCCTGGCCGGCGAGACCCCGCCCGAGCAGGAGGGCGCGGCCGGGACCGCGGACACCCGCAAGGCCGATGCCGCGGCGGGTCCGGGCGAGGCGGGTCCGGGCGAGGCGGCGCAGCAGGCCCCGGCTGCCGGGTCCGGCAAGGCGACCGCGGAGGCGCTGGCGGCGGCGGTGCGTGCCGTGGAGAGCGGCGAGCGCTCGGCCGCCTCGTTCTTCACCTCCCCGCGCCCCGCGCCGGCCGCGCCCCCCGCCGGTCCGGACCGGAGCACTCCGGCCGCCGGCGGCCTGGCCCCGCAGGCCGGCCCGGCGGGCCCGGCCCCGGAGGTGGCGCGCCAGCGCACCGCACAGGCCACCGCGGCCCCGGCCCGTCCCCCTCTCGGGGACGCCGGCGCGCCCGGTCCCGGCGGCCCGGCGACGCCCACCGCTCCCGCGCCCCGCCCCGTCGCTCCCCCCGCCCCCGGCCTGGACGGCGTACGGCAGGTCCTCGCGGCGGGCGGCGCCCCGGAGGCGCTGGCGGAGAAGGCCGCCGAAGTGCTCGGCGAGCGGGCCGCCGAGGCGCTCGGCGAGGATCCCTGGCAGCTGCTCGCCGTGCCCGGGGTGCGGCCCGAGCAGGCCGACGGCTTCGCGCGGGCGCTGCTCGGCGGCTCCGCCGGGCCCGGCGACGAGCGGCGCGCACAGGCGCTGGTCGGCTGGCTGCTGGAGCAGGCCGCCCTCGCGGGGCACTCCGCCCTGGAGGCGTCCGCGCTGCGGGCGGCGCTCGCCCAGCGCTCGGTGCCCGACCCCGACGACGCCCTGCAGACCGCCATCGCGGAGGGCGCGGTGCTGGTCTTCCAGGACGCCATCGAGGAGCCGGGCCGGGCCCGGCCGGCGACGGGCGACGACGAGGAGGAGGCGGAGCAGCCGGTCCGGGTCCTGCTGGGCCTGGACCGCTTCGCCATGGCCGAGGAGAGCGTCGCCGACGGCCTGGCGCGGCTGCTCAACACCTTCGAGCCGGTCCCCGACCCGCAGCAGGGTCCGGCGGACGGGCCGGGAGAGGACGGCGACGGAACCACCGACGGTGCGGCGGACACGGAGGCCGACGCCCCGGAGGCCGACGCCCCGGACGCGGACGAGCCGGTGGGCGGCTCGGACGACGCCGCGGAGCGGGTGGCCGGCGACGAGGAGGCGGCGCCGGTCCGCCCCTCCCCCGCGGCCTGGGAGGCCGCTGCGGCCGCCGCCCCCTCGCCGTCGGCCGCGGAGCTGATCCGCGCCGCCGCGCACAGCGGCCTGGTGGCGCACACCGGCGCGGAGGCCGCCCGCGCCGAACCCGCCGCGCTGATCGCCGCGGCCCGCTCGCTGGGCCTGCGGGCCTTCGGCGCCACCCACACCGAAGACGGCCGCCGGCGGCTGGCCGCCCACCTCGCCGAGAGCGCGCCGGATGCCGCCGGCTCCGCGGAGCCGGACGCCGCGGCGGTGACCGTATCCGGCCTGCTGTCCGGGCAGCAGGGACCGGGCCGGGACACGGACGGCGCCCTCGCGCTCGACCTGCTGGTGGTGCTGGACGCCCCGCAGCTGGATCTGGAGACCGCCGCGCTGCTGGTCGAGTCGCTGACCGACGGCACCCGGCTGGTCCTCAGCGGCGACCCCGGAGTCCTGTGGTCCGCCGGCCCCGGACGCCTCTTCGCCGACCTCCTCGCGACCCGCTTCTGCCCCCAGGTCGCCTCCCGTACACCGGACTTCGGCCCGATCGGCGAGCTGGTCTCGGGCATCGGCATCGGCGAACTGAGCCAGGTCGAGGCGCCCGGCAAGGAGGTGGTGATCGTCCCGGTGCGCGACGCGGGCGAGGCGGTGCACCGCACCGTCCAGCTGGTCGCCGACTCCGTCCCCAGGGCGCTCGGTGTCCCCGCGGACCACACCCAGGTCATCACGGTCGGCCACGGCGGAGCGGCCGGCACCCGCGCGCTGAACGCCGCGCTCAAGGAACGGCTCAATCCCGGCCCCGGCCGGTTCGGCGGCTTCGACCCCGGCGACCGCGTGGCCTACGCCCCGGCACCCGGCCGTACGGTGCCCGCTACGGTCACCGGCGCGGACGCCGCGGGCCTGCATCTGGACTGCGCCGGCGGCGCGGTCGTCGTACCGCGCGAGCAGGTCGGCGCCGGAGCCGTCCGGCACGGCTGGGCGCTCACCGCCCATCAGGCGGCCGGCACACGCTGGCCGGCCGCGGTGGTCGTACTGCCCGGTGACGCGGCCGCCGGCCTGACCCGGGCCTGGGTCTACACCGCTTTCAGCCGCGGCGAGCGGCATCTCTCGGTCGTCCAGGGCGCCGACCAGGCGCTGCCGCGCGCCGTCGCCGAGGTCCCCGTCAAGGAGCGCACCACCCGGCTGCGCGCACTGCTCCAGCTGCAGAGCGTGCAGACCGCCGAGGAGGCCCCGGCGGCCGGCTGAGCCCCGGCAGCGGCCCGCCCCCGCACACACCACCGCCCCGGATCATCGGCGAAGACTCCGAAGGTCCGGGGCGGCGGCGTACACGGATCAGCAGGCGGCGTCGGCGGGGCCGGGCGCCGCCCCGGTCTCCCTCACCGTTCGTGCTCCAGCGGCTCCAGCAGGTCGTCGTCGCCCAGCTCCTCGTCGAAGACCGCGCTGACGTCGAAGCGGCACACCACCCGCTGGGGATCGGCCTGGTCGAACGGTGCGGACAGCCACTCCCCCGGCTCTGCCGGGTCGTCGGCGGCCGCCACCCACAGCGTGGAGTCGCCCTCCTCCAGGCCGAACTCCTTGTGCCGGGAGGCGATCTCGTCCGGTTCGAACTCCCCGAACAGCACGCCGAGCGCCGCGTGCACACTGCTGCCCACGACCCCGGCGGCATCGGCGCCCTTGGCCCCGGCGTCGTCGGCGGCGTCCGGATCGAGATCGGCGACGCGCTGTGCCTGGTGCAGCAGCCGCTGCGGTGCGGCGACCGTGTAGTCGCGCCGGATCAGCACGCTCAGCGCGCTCGGCTCCTCCGGGCCCGCGTAGGCGGGCAGCGCGTCGTTCCCGGGGATCTCGAAGGGCGTGACCTCGTCGTAGGTGTCGTACAGCAGCTCGTCGTAGACCTCAGCCGCCGCGGCGAGCTCGTCGAACGCGGCGTAGACAGCCGGATCGTCCTGCCCCGAGCGGCGTTCCACCGCGTCGAGGTGACGGTCCAGCGCGGCTTTTACCGCCTCGGCGGCGGCACGTACCTCGGCAGCGGAAGGCTGCGCAGCATCAGACATAGTGCAGACGCTATCCGTACCGGGGCCGGTCCCGCACAATAGATGCGATGCCGGAATACGAATTCTGCGATGTGTATGTGCCCCGGGGTGTCTCCCGCAAGGCCACCACACGCCTGCTGACCGACCATGCCGAGTACGGACACTGGGAGTTGGACCGACTGCGCCTGAATCCGGACGGCAGCCGCAAGGTGCGGCTGCGCCGCCGGATCATCCGCCAGCTCCGTGCCACATGGTGATCTCCACCGACCGGTGACAACGGCAGAGCGGGCCCCGTTCCGACGGGACCCGCTCCGTGATGCGCCTCGGTACCGTCCGCAGCCGGTCGGCGGCGGACGGTGCACACCCGGCGCGGTCCGCGGACGATCACCGACGCGCGCGCTCCCGCGCGTGGCCCCGTCCGCGGACGATGATCAAGGCGCGCTCTTCCGTGCCTTGCGGTACAGCACCGCGCCCCCCAGCAACAGGCCCGCGGCGGCCGGCACCGCGTAGCCCAGCGCACCGGCGCCGGTCTGCGCGAGCTGCTGCCCGGGGGACTGCGGGGGCGTCACGGGCCGGCCGTGCGAGGCCGGCTGCGGCCGCGCTCCGGGCCCCTGCGGGGTCTCCTGGCCACCGTGGCCCGGCTTCTCCTGCCCCGGCTTCCCCGGGTGCTCGGGCTTGCCCGGGTGGTGCGAGTGGCCCGGCTTCTCATGACCCGGGTTTCCCGGATGGTGGGGCTTGCCGGGGTGATGCGGCTTCCCGGGGTGGTGCGGCTTGCCCGGGTGGTGCGGCTTGCCCGGGTGATGGGGCTGGCCCGGGTGGTCCGGCCCCTGCGGCGACTCGTTGGCGCAGTCGTTGCCGAACGTCGGGTTCAGCACCCCGACGACATCGACGGAGTTGCCACAGACATTCACCGGCACGTCCACCGGCACCTGAACATTGTTCCCGGACCCGACACCAGGCGAGTCGGACGCCTCACCAGAGGCACTCCCCCCGCCATGACCGTGACCCTGGTGGTGACCGTGCCCGCCACCACCGTTGGCGCAGTCGTTGCCGAACGTCGGGTTCAGCACCCCGACCACATCGACGGAGTTGCCACAGACGTTCACCGGCACGTCCACCGGCGCCTGGACATTGTTCCCGGACCCGACACCAGGCGAGTCGGACGCCTCACCAGAGGCACTCCCCCCGCCATGACCGTGACCCTGGTGGTGACCGTGCCCGCCAC
>NZ_JBVHQM010000014.1:0-54521 GCF_055567415.1 Streptomyces sp. NPDC026575 | reverse complement strand
CACCACCGTTGGCGCAGTCGTTGCCGAACGTCGGGTTCAGCACCCCGACCACATCGACGGAGTTGCCACAGACGTTCACCGGCGCATCGACCGGCGCCTGGACATTGTTCCCGGACCCGACACCAGGCGAGTCGGACGCCTTACCAGTGGCACTCCCCCCGCCATGACCGTGACCGTGACCCTGGTGGTGACCGTGCCCGCCACCACCGTTGGCGCAGTGGTTGCCGAACGTCGGGTTCAGCACCCCGACGACATCGACGGTGTTGCCGCAGACGTTCACCGGTACGTCGACCGGCGCCTGGACGTTGTTGCCGGAGGCGATGCCGGGCGAGTTGGCCGCGCTTCCGTCGGCACCCGCGTCCGCGTGCGCATAGCCGGCGGCCGCGGCGAGTACGCCGCTGGCCGCCGCCATGGTGATCAGGCCCTTTCGTGCGACCTGTCTCATATGTTCGTTCCCCTGCCTTGTGCCTTACAGGAATGGATGCGAGCAGCGATATCCATGGAGAGTTCCAGGAAAGGTCCACCCGCACTCCGAAATACCCAGAGGCTCCGGAACGCATGGCATGCATTCCGGAGCCGAGCCGAATCGGGCGCCTTCGGGTACAGGTACGACGCCAAAGCGACTCAGACGGTCAGTTGTTGACGCACGTGTTGCCGAAGGTGGGGTTCAGCAGCCCGACCACGGAGATCGTGTTGCCGCAGGCGTTCACCGGAACGTGCACCGGGACCTGGACGTTGTTGCCCGAAACGACGCCGGGCGAGTTCACGGCGGCACCCTGGGCACCCGAGTGAGCAGAGGCCAGGCCCGCACCGGCGAGCACCAGGCCGCCGGCGGCCGCCGCAGCAGCGACGATCTTCTTGATCATTGTTCCTCCTTGTAGGCAAGGCGACCCCAGCCGCGGATCGCATCCACCACAACGAGGAAAAGGCCGTTGAAGCTACGAACACATCTAGTCATTCACTCTTTTCAGCTAAGCCGACTCGAACAACACATAATCCGTGCCGTGTTCAGCCTCAACTCTGGTCGATGAAACGATCCAGCACCCGCACCCCGAACTTCAGTCCGTCCACCGGAACGCGCTCGTCGACCCCGTGGAACATTCCGGCGAAGTCCAGCTCCGGCGGCAGCTTCAGCGGAGCGAACCCGAATCCGCGAATCCCCAGTCGGTCGAACGACTTGGCGTCCGTACCGGCCGAGAGCATGTAGGGCACGGCCCGCGCGATCGGGTCCTCGGCCTGCAGCGCCGACTGCATCGCGTCCACCAGCGCGCCGTCGAACGTGGTCTCCAGCGCCTTGTCCGCGTGCACGTCCTCGCGCTTGACCCGCGGCCCCAGGATCCGGTCCAGGTCGGCCAGGAACTCCTCCTCGTAACCGGGCAGGAAGCGCCCGTCGACATGCGCCGTGGCCTGCCCGGGAATCACATTGACCTTGTATCCGGCGCCCAGCTGCGTCGGGTTCGCGGTGTTCCTGAGCGAGGCGCCGATCAGCTTGGCGATACCGCCGAGCTTGGCCAGGGTGTCGTCCATGTTCTCGGGGTCGAGTTCGGTGCCCAGCGCGTCCCCGAGCTGGTCGAGGAAGGCCCGCAGCGTCTTGGTCACCCGGACCGGGAACTCATGGCGGCCCAACCGCCCGACGGCCTCGGACAGTTCGGTGATCGCGTTGTCCTTGTGGATCATCGAACCGTGGCCGGCCGACCCGTCCACGGTCAGCTTCATCCAGTGCATGCCCTTCTGGGCCGTCTCGATGAGGTAGAGCCGCAGCTGCTCGTTGACCTGGAAGGAGAAGCCGCCGACCTCGCTGATCGCCTCCGTCACGCCCTCGAAGAGGTGCGGGTGGTTGTCGACGAGGTAGCGCGCGCCGTACGTGCCGCCCGCCTCCTCGTCGGCGAGGAACGCCAGCACGATGTCCCGCGGCGGCTTGCGTCCGCTGCGCAGCCGGTCGCGGACGACGGCCAGCGTCATGGCGTCCATGTCCTTCATGTCGACCGCGCCGCGTCCCCAGACGCAGCCGTCCGCGATCTCCCCCGAGAACGGGTGGTGGGTCCAGTCGTCGGCGTTGGCCGGCACCACGTCCGTGTGCCCGTGGATCATCAGCGCGGGCCGCGAGCGGTCCTCGCCCTCGATCCGGGCGACGGTCGAGGCACGGCCCTTGTGGGACTCGAAGATCTGCGGTTCCAGGCCGACCTCGGCGAGCTTCTCCGCCACGTACTCGGCGGCGGCCCGCTCACCGGGACCCGAGTGGTCTCCGTAATTGCTGGTGTCGATCCTGATCAGATCCCGACACAGGTCGACCACCTCGTCCTCGGCGGTGACCGTACGGGCCGGCTGCGTCTCGCTCATGCCTGAACCTCGCTTCGCCCGGGCCCGGATGCACGAAGCGCGCACCCCTCCATGATTCGCTTGCAGAGCTCACTCACACTGCCTCCTCTTGGTCACGGTCCCGCCGCGCGCTCCGAGCGGGGCGCCGGGCGGCGGGGGGTCCTCGGCCATCCTCCACCCGCCGCCCGCTTCGCCCAAGGCGGTAATACGCCCGACATGCGCTGGTCACAGGCCCGGACCCGGCCAACTGCGCAGGTGATCGACCACCCCGGAAGGTTTGCTATTGTTTTCCACGTCGGAACGGCCCAGGCCGAAACGGCAGACACCTTGTCCGGGTGGCGGAATGGCAGACGCGCTAGCTTGAGGTGCTAGTGCCCTTTATCGGGCGTGGGGGTTCAAGTCCCCCCTCGGACACTCTTGAAGATCAGCGCCCGCCCCGGCTCCGGCCAGGCGGGCGTTGGTCGTTTTCGCATGCGGTGCGCCGTGACAGGCGAACCATCCGAGCCGAGGTGCCTCCACCCATGAGACGCAGATCTCCCCTTCCCCCCGCCCCGCTCCCCCAGCGCGACGGCATCGATCCCGTGCGGGTGCGGCTGCCCGCCGATCCGGACGGGGCGTGGCGCACCGTCGGGGATCACCTCGTGGCGCGCTTCCAGGGGGCGATCGGGGCCGGCCGGGTGGCTCAGATGCTCGGGGCGGGGCGGTTCGTCGGGGTGGACGGGGTGCTGAGCGGGGACGAGCCGTATCTGGCCGGGCGGTATGTGTGGTTCCACCGGGACTTCGCGCCGGAGGTGCCGGTGCCGTTCGCGGTGGGGATCGTCCATCGGGACGAGCGGATCGTGATCGCCGACAAGCCGCACTTCCTGGCCACGACCCCGCGCGGGCGGCATGTCACCGACACCGCGCTGGCGCGGCTGCGGCGCGATCTCGGGCTGCCCGCGTTGCAGCCCGCGCACCGGCTCGACCGGCTCACGGCGGGCCTGGCGCTGTTCGTCGTACGGCCCGAGGACCGGGGCGCGTACCAGGGACTGTTCAGCGCGCGGCGGGTGCGCAAGGAGTACCAGGCGGTGGCGCCGTACGACGGGGGCGTGGCACTGCCGGCGGAGGTGCGCAGCCGGATCGTCAAGGAGCGCGGGGTGCCGGCCGCCAGGGAGGTGGCCGGCGAGGTCAACGCGGTCAGCCGCATCGAGCTGGTCGAGCGGCGGGGCGGGCTCGGGCGCTACCGGCTGCTGCCGGAGACCGGGCGCACCCATCAGCTGCGGGTGCACATGAACCGCCTCGGGCTGCCGATCCTCAACGATCCGCTCTATCCGGGCACCCCGGACCGGCCCGCCGGGGCCGGGGACGCGGAGGCGGAGGACTTCGGCGCGCCGCTGCAACTGCTGGCGAGGGCGCTGGAGTTCAGGGATCCGGTGGACGGCCGGGAGCGGCGGTTCGAAAGCGCCCTGCGGCTGGCGGTGTGGGACGCGCGGCCGTTGGCCTGATCGTGAGACCGGGGTGACGAACGCCACTTATGCTGACCGCTGAGGCCCGGGCTCAGGGGCGCGGAACGGCAGCGGGGGCGGCGGTGCGGGTACGGATCGGGGTGGACCACGGCGGGGTCGCGGACGGCCGGGGCGAGGACGCCGGAGAGGCGGTGCGCTCGCTGTACGCCTGGCTGAGCGGCGATCCCGAGGTGGCCGGCGCGGCCGGTCTGTCGCTGGTGCGGCGCGCCGAGGAGCCGGGGCGGATGGGGCCGGTGCCGGAGGCCGTCCAGGCGGTGTTCGACAGCGTGGTGCAGCTGGCGTCGCTGGTGGTGGCGGTGGCCGGCTGGCGCAGTACGCGGCGGCGGGGCGACCGGGTGCACATCGAGCGGGCAGGGGTCAGGGTGACCGTCGACGGTGGGGACCCCGAGGCCGTCGCGCGGGTCCTGCGGGCGCTCGGCGAGGGCGCGGACCCCCGGAGCGGGGACGACGAGGGGCCCGGGGCACCGGTGGACCCGACTCCGCAGCGGGACTAGCGTGCCGGAGTCGCAGCTGTCCGATCCGTCGCGTTCGCGCGCCGTGCTGATCGGTACGGACACCTATACGCATCCGAAGCTGGGCGACCTCCCGGCGGTGCGCAACAACCTGGAGCGGTTGGGCGAGTTGCTCCGCGACACCGATGCGTGGGGGCTGGCGCCGGAGCGGTGCGAGGTGCTGGCGCAACCGTCCCGGGACATGCTGAACACGCTGTACGACGCGGCCGCCGAGGCCACGGACACCGTGCTGCTGTACTACGCCGGCCACGGTCTGGTGCACCCGCAGTCCGGGGAGCTGTATCTGGCGCTGCCGGACTCGGATCCGGACCGGCCGCACACGGCGGTGCGCTACGAGGATCTGCGGTCGATCCTGCTCTCCCCGGGCGGCGGGCGCCCCTCGGCCCGGCGCAAGGTGGTCGTCCTGGACTGCTGCTGGAGCGGGCTGGCGCTGGGCGGGATGAGCGCCGGCGACCTCGCGCCCGCGGCCGCCGTGCACGGCGCCTATGTACTGACCGCGACCGCGGCGACGCGCCAGGCGCTGGCCGTACCGGGAGAGACCTACACCGCCTTCTCCGGTGAGCTGATCGACGTCATCGGTTCCGGGGTGGCGAACGGGCCGGCGCTGCTGAGCATGACGGCGCTCTACGAGGCGGTGGCGCGGGCGCTCACCGCGAAGGGGCGGCCGCTGCCCCGGCAGACCCACAGCGATCACGCCGGGCGGATCTGCCTGTTCCGCAACCGCGGCGGGCACGCACACCGCGAGGGCACGGCGGACGGGGCGGTGCGCACCGCGGTCGCGGACCGGCCCGGCCGCGCCGCCGCCCCGCCGGCGCCGGAGCGGGTGCGGCCGCCCGAGGAACGGCCGAGCGGCGGGCCGCGGCCCTTCGAGCGGTGGCCGTCGCTGCCGGAGCTGGTACCCGTGCCGCCGGACGCGCCCGTGGTACGGCTGGGGCGGTACCCCGTCACCCATGCGCAGTTCCGGGAGTTCCTGTGCGATCCGGCGAACGCGCACTGGCGTCCGCAGGAGGCGCGGGCGGCAGGGAGGTACGTCGACGACGGCTATCTGCGGGGCTGGTGCGGTCCGGAGTTCCCGGTGGGGCGCGGTGGACATCCGGTCGTCGGGGTGAGCGCCGACGCCGCCCGGGCGTACGCGGACTGGGCGGGGCGGCGGCTCGGGACGGCGCTGCGGCTGCCGACGGCACGGGAGTGGGAGCTGGCGGCGCGGGCCGGTCGGGACGGGGAGTGGTGGCGCGAGGAGATCGTCGCGGGTCGGGTCAACTTCCGTGGGACCTTGGGGGAGTTGGCCGCAGTCGGGGAATTCCCGCCGAATCCGTACACCATCGGCGACCTGCTCGGTAACGTCTGGGATATCTGCGTGGACGACGCGGGCTCACCGGTATTGCGCGGCGGCGCCTACGACACTCCCGTCACACGTCTGCGGGAGCGGCTCTCGCCACGGTCACCGGCCGAGTGCCGGGGGAACACCGGATTCCGTTGTGCCGGTGCGGTGTGACGACGAGGCGTGACGAGGAGGGGGTCCGATGCGGGGGGACGGCGTCGAGGAGGTGCTGGGGCGCCTGCCGCACACCTGGACGGCCGACGAGGCCGAGCAGGTCAAGCAGCGGTTCCGGGAGAGCCGGCCGGCGGTGCCGAAGCGCCTGGTGAGCAGGGTGTGGCAGTACTGGCTCCAGCAGTGCCCGGACGAGCCGCTGTTCGGCGACACCGAGGACGATCTGGCGCTGGTGCTGCATGCGCGGGCGTTGGGGCTGCGGGTTCCCGGAGGGGAGATCGGGGCCGACGACGGTGCGGTGGCGCAGTGCGTCCGGCGGGCCCGGGAGTCCGCCGACTGCGGGCCGTTGTTCCCCGCGCCGCCGCCCTGGGGGCCGAAGGCGGCGCTGGCGCCCCAGGTGCGGGCGGCGCTCGCGTCGTCGCTGCTACGGGCGTGGGTGGCGGGGGACGAACAGGGTCCGGTCGAGGTGCTGGTGGTCGGCCGGGGCGTTCCGGAGATCCGCCAGCAGGTGGTGCAGGCGGCGCTGACCACCTGTCTGCGGGTCAACGGCCTGAGCGACCCGGAGAGCGGGGACTTCGTCGGGGACCATCTCGGCGTCGGGCTGATCCGGGTGACGGCCGGGCTGTCCGGCACCCAGCCCTCGCTCGACCTGCCGTCGGTCTTCCGCGCGCGGTCGGTGACGGTGGCGGACGGCTCGTCCTCGACGGCCCGTGGTGCGCTGCGCGACTTCGTCGGCCTGCTGCGGTCGCTGGCGCACGAGACGAGCCTGGTGGAGGTCGCCGATATCGCGTACGGGGAGCTGGTGGCGTACGCGCAGGGGATGCGGGCGCTCGCCGACCGGGCGGCGGCCGAGACCGACCGGGCCCTGCTGCGCTCCCCCCGGGAGGCGGGCGCCCCGGGCGCCACGAACCTGGTGTCCCTCCAGCCGTATCTGCGCACGGCGAGGGGGCACGGTGCCACCGTGGGGGTGGAGTTCAGCCCGGACCTGTTCACCACGGACGCCTATCTCGGCGTCGAGCAGGCCCATCAGCGGGTGCTGTCCCAGCGGCTGACCATGGACGCGCGGCTGCGACTGGACCAGCTGGAGGCCGAGATCAAGCAGCTGACGGCCGATCTGGAGGCGTTCGACGGGGCGACGCCGGAGGAGCGGCGGGCGCTGTGGCCGGTGACGGTGCTGCTGGTGGAGCGGTTCGACGAGCCGACCGGCCGGACGATCCGGCTGACCGAGCCCGAGGAGCGGGAGACCGAGCAGTACTACCAGGTCAATGTGCCGCAGCTGATCACGATGCGGGAGAAGTGGGCCCGGCGGATGGCCGAGCTGGTCGAGCAGCTGGAGACGGCGGTGCACCGTCCCAACGCACCGGCCCGCCAGGTGGCCGCCGGGCGGTTCCTCGACGCCGCCCTGCGGGACGTGGCGCCCGATGAGAGCGCCGCCACCGAACGGGCCTTCCTCGCCTGGCGCAAGGACGTCGCGCCGCTGCTGTGGTTCGAGTGGCGCTGCGCGCTGCGGGCGCAGGGCGTCGCGCCGTCGGATGTGTTCACCCCGCACACGGTGCTGATCAGCCGCTATCTGCCGCCGGCCGGCGAGGACCCGGCGCTGCTGTTCGTCCATCCGTACACGCTGGTGGACACCGCCCGCTCCGCGGTGCTCGCCGACGCCGGGCGCGCCGTGGTGGTGGTGCGCGACGCCACCGACCACGCCGAGCCCGCGCCGTCCGACGCCGCCGGCCCCACCGCGCAGACCCTCTGGGACGAGCTGGCCCGGCTGGCCGAGAAGCCGCACGCCGAGGAGGAGTTCGGCCGCCGCTTCATCGAGGCGCTGCGCGCGCAGCCGTACGGTGTGGCCCGCCGGATGGTGGAGGCGCTGCAACCGGCCGGGCCGGGCTCGGCCGAGGCGGACGAGATCGAGACGGCGCTGCGGGCCGCCGAGCGGCACACCTCGATCAGCGAGGGGATGGACCGGGCGCTGCTGGCGATGCGCACCGAGGCATTCCTCACCGCCCGCGAGTGCCTGGACGACCTCCGCGGCGAACCGCGCTGGCAGGCGCGGGCCTGGTTGCTGCGGGCGATCGTGGAGTGCCGCGCCGCCCGGCTGGAGGCCCGGGAGATCCCGGAGCTGCTCGGCCATCAGATGCCCGGTCTGCCCGAAACGGCGCAACAGGCCCTGGACGAGGCGGGCACCGCCGACCGGGAGTTCACCGAGGTCTGGCTGGACGCGCTGCCGGAGGCCGGTCTGGACAAGGGCATCCGGCGGCTGTTCCAGGGGGTGCCGCGGGCGCGGGCCAGTTGCAAGGGGGATCCGCTGAACAAGGTGAGCGCCGAGCGGGAGTACGGGGTGTGGCTCTTCCGGCGGGCGGTGGAGAACGCCCGGCTGGCCCGGCAGCTGGACGAGGCCGGGGAGGAGCTCGCCGAGCACCAGGAGGCCGTGGACGCGGCGCTGGCCAAGCTGGGCCGGGCGCTGGAGGAGATTCTTGTGGGGCCGTACGTCGGGGGCTCGCGCGGTGCGGCCGAGGAGCTGTTCGAGGTCCTCTCCGGGCAGGAACCGCCGCGCTACGGCCAGGTCGCGGGGAGGTGAGCGATGGACAACGAGCTGTACGTCGTGTGGATGGTGCGGACGTCGGAGCGGGCGATGGCGGCCGTGGAGGAGGCGCTGGGCAACTTCGCCGCGCAGGATCTGCTGCACCGCATCGGGCGGTTCAGCGAGGCGGAGAGCCGGCTGGCGGAGCTGGCCGCGCGGATCCACGCCGCGTTCACCCCGCCGGAGCTGCCGGCCACGTTCACCGCGCGGCATCTGCACCTGCTGGTCGGGCCGACCGCTCAGCCGCTGCTCGCGGAGGTCCTGCAGTGCCCGGAGCCCGATGTCTTCGCGACGCTCTTCGACTCGCCTCAGCTGGCCCGGGCGCTGCGGGAGGCCGGGCACCGGCAGGACGGCATCGACGACGCCGAGTTGCTGCTGCTGGCGCTGCTGGCCCGGCTGCCCCGGCTCGCCGCCCGGCACGGGCTGGAGTCGCGCGACTGGGGCGGCTATGTCGAGAGCCGGGCCTGGCTGACGCCCTACGCGCTGGACCGGCTCACCGAACTGGCCCGGCGGCGCGGCTGGTCCGCCGACGCCGGCCCCACCCAGATCCTCGCCGGTGTGCTGGAGGGCGTCGGCGGGCGGCAGGACGCGGACCGGGCGGCGCGGTTCGACGCGCTGGCGCTGATCGAGCTGCGCCGGCGGATCGGCCTGCTCGGCGAGCAGCTGCGCGGCGACGCGCTGGAGCACGCGGAGGAGGCCGCGCGGCTGGCGCCGGACCTCACCAGCGTGCGCCGGCTGCCCGCGTGGCTGGAGCTGTACGAGCACCATGCGGTGGCCGTGGGCATGCGGCGGCTGTTCGCCGGTTCGGTGACGGTCGGCGAGCAGCTCAAGGGCCTGCACAGCCAGCCGCCCCCGGAGAGCGGGAAGCCGAGGCCCGACGCGAATCTGCAGGTGATCAACGAGGTCCGCTACGGCTTTCTGAAGCGGCGGATGTCGTTCGACATCGCCTGCGAGGTGGAGGGGCAGGCCCACCCCCTGCTCGTACTGCGCTGCCGCGGCGTGCTGCCGGACCACTACCCCGCGATCCGCGACACCATCCACCAGCTGCGCGGCAGCGACCTCGCCCCGCAGGGCGGGAGTCTGGGCGAGCGGCTGCTGAACACCTCGGTGCCGCAGCGGGTGGGGCTGCCCGGCCGGCTGCGCGCGGCGCTGCACCGCCACAGCACCGAGGCGGTGCAGTGCGTGGTGCTCACCGGCATCCGCCAGCCGGTCGCGGTGCCCGCGCCCTGGCGCGATCACCTGGGGACGGCGCTGCCGTACGGGTCACCGCCGGGCGGGGACAGCGTGTTCCCGGAGGTGGCGGAGGTGACCGGCGCACTGCGCGCGAGCGTTCCCGCGTCGCGGCCGGTCGTGGAGGTGGAGTGAGGCCGCGGCCCCGGCCTCGGCCGTCGGCCGACTACGCCTCGCATACGAGGAGTCGAGCAGCCCAGATGCGTACGTTCCGCACTCTCCGGGAGGGCCGGTGCCCACGACGAGCAACCCCGCGATCCGCAACCTGCTGACGCTGGACGGTGCGGTCGCGCCGGCCGGCACCGTCCGCTCCGGCGGCGCCGCGCCCTCGGCCGCCCCGGACCGTCCGATCACGCTCGACGACATCGTCGTCAAGACTCTGGCCGTGCTGGGCGTGCTGACGCTGAGCGCCGTCCTCACGGTCTTCCTGGAACTCGGGTTCCTGGCCCTGCCCGCCCTGTTGGCGGGGCTGGGCATCGGCATCTATCTGGGCGTGCGGCCCCGGCCGAGCGCCGGGCTGGCGCTGCTGTTCGCGGCCCTACAGGGGATCGTGCTCGGCGAGGCGACCCGGTTCTTCGACGCCCTGCACCCGGGCGTGGGGACACAGGCCGTTCTCGGCACCGGCTGTATCTTCGCCGGTGCGCTGACGGCGTACGCCACCCGCGTGGTGCGGGTCGGCACGAAGCTGGTGCGCTGGGCGGTCGGCCTGGCGATCGGGCTGCTGGCGCTGGCCCTGGCGGAGCTGGTGGCGTCGGCGGTCTTCGGCGCGGATCTCGGACTGCGGGACGGCGGAGTGGTGGCGGTCCTCGTCGGACTGCTGGCGATCGCCGCGGCCTCCTTCTTCTTCCTGGTGGAGTTCGAGGCCGCCAACCGCTTTCTGCAGTCCGGGGCGTCGTACCGATGGGCCTGGTACGTGGCCTTCGGCCTCGCGATGACGCTGGTCTGGCTCTATCTGCAGCTGCTGCGGCTGCTGTCGTACCTGCGGTGGTGGTGAGTCGGGCGGCCGGTCGCAGGGGGCCGCTCCCCCGAATTTGCGATGCGGGCGTCACCCGGGCGTGCGTAGGGTGCGCGGGTCGCTGAAGTGTGAGGAAGGGCTGGGCGGATGCTGATCTTCGATGCCGATGACACGCTGTGGGAGAACAACGTGATCTTCGAGCGGGTCATCGACGAGTTCCTGGACTGGATGGTGCATCCCGAGCTCGACCGCGCGGGGGTGCGGGCCGTCCTCGACGGGATCGAGGCGGCGAACGCGCCGACCCTCGGATACGGCAGCAAGGTGTTCCTGCACAGCCTCGGGGAGTGTGTGGCGCGGCTGCGGGGCCGGGCGGCCACCGCCGAGGAGTCGGCGCGGATCTCCGGATGGGCGGCGGCTTTCGGCGGCGACCGTGTGGAGCTGATCCCCGGGGTGCCCGAGACGCTCGCCGAGCTGTCCCGGCGGCACGAGTTGCTGCTGCTGACCAAGGGCGACACCGAGGAGCAGGAGCGGAAGGTGGCGGCGTCCGGGCTGACCGGGCACTTCCGGGGCGTGCACATCGTGGCGGAGAAGGACGTCGCCACCTACGAGGAGCTGACCCGCGCCTACGACCTGGTGCCGGCCTCGACCTGGATGATCGGCAACTCCCCCAAGTCGGACATCCTGCCGGCCCGTTCCGCCGGCCTCAACGCGGTGTTCATCCCGAACGACCACACCTGGGTACTGGAGGAGAGCGCCCTCGACCCCAAGGACGAGAAGGTGCTGCAGCTCTCGGCGTTCGGCGAGCTGCTGCAGCACTTCTGACCCGTCTCGTCTACAGCGGTTCGCCGTCGGTCAGTTCACCGCCTTCGACGGCGAACCAGCGGGTGATGCCGATGTCCCGCAGGAACGGCAGGTCGTGGCTGACGACCAGGAGCGCGCCCTCGTAGGACTCCAGTGCCGTGACGAGCCGGCGGACCGAGGCCATGTCGAGGTTGTTCGTCGGCTCGTCGAGCATCATCAGCTGCGGGGCCGGCTCGGCCAGCATCAGGGCGGCGAGCGAGGCGCGGAAGCGTTCGCCGCCGGAGAGCGTGCCGGCCACCTGGTCGGCACGGGCGCCCTTGAACAGGAAGCGGGCGAGCCGGGCGCGGATGCGGTTGTTGGTGGCGTCCGGGGCGAAACGGGCGACGTTCTCGACGACGGTCAGGGTGTCGTCGAGGACCTCCAGGCGCTGCGGGAGGAAGCGGTAGGGGACATGGACCTGCGCCGTACCCTCCTCGGGCGGGATCTCGCCGGCGACGGTGCGCAGCAGGGTGGTCTTGCCGGAGCCGTTGCGGCCGGTGAGCGCGATCCGCTCGGGACCGCGCAGCTCCACGTCGGCGCGGGCGCCGTAACGGGTGCGCAGGGCCTGGAGGGTGAGGACGGTGCGGCCCGGCGGTACGGCGGTGTGCGGCAGGTCGATGCGGATCTCGTCGTCGTCGCGGACGGCCTCGGCGGCCTCGTCGAGGCGCTCCCTGGCCTCCTTGAGGCGTTCGGTGTGCATGATGCGGTGCTTGCCGGCGGAGACCTGGGCCTCCCTCTTGCGCTCGTTCATGACGATCTTCGGTTCGCGCTTGTTGGCGTTCATCTTGTTGCCGTAGCGGACCCGGCGGGCCAACTTGATGTGGGCGTCGGCCAGTTCGCGCTTCTGGCGCTGCACATCGGCCTCGGCGACCCGCACCATGCGCTCGGCCGCCTCCTGTTCGACGGCCAGGGCGTGCTCGTAGGCGCTGAAGTTCCCGCCGTACCAGTGGATCTCTCCGCCGCGGAGGTCGGCGATCCGGTCGACGAGCTGGAGGAGTTCCCGGTCGTGGCTGACCACCACCAGCACCCCGGACCAGCCGGCGACCGCGTCGTACAGCCGCTGCCGGGCCGCCCGGTCGAGGTTGTTGGTGGGCTCGTCGAGCAGCAGTACGTCCGGGCGGCGCAGCAGCAGGGCGGCCAGCCGCAGCAGGACGGACTCGCCGCCGGAGACCTCGCCGATGGTGCGGTCGAGGTCCACGCCGGGCAGTCCGAGCTGGTCGAGGGTGGCGCGGGCGCGCTCCTCGACGTCCCAGTCGTCGCCGACGGCGGTGAAGTGCCGCTCGCTCGCGTCGCCGTTCTCGATGGCGTGCAGGGCGGCGCGGGTCGCGGCGATGCCGAGGGCCTGGTCGACGCGGAGGTGGGTGTCGAGCGGGGCGTGCTGAGGGAGGTAGCCGACCTCGCCGGCGACCTTGATGCTGCCCGCGGTCGGCGTCAGCTCGCCCGCGATCAGCTTCAACAGGGTGGACTTTCCCGATCCGTTGAGGCCGATCAGGCCCGTACGGCCGGGTCCCACGGCGAGTGGGAAGTCGGTGAGGACGAGGCTGCCGTCGGGCCAGGCGAAGCCGAGGCCGGTGCAGACGATGGAGGTGGCGGCCGCGAAGGACGCGGAGGCGGGCGACTTTGACATACAGGTCTCCAGATGCGCGGGGTGCGTGAGCGGGGGGACTGCGCGGGGAGACACCGCGGGAACGCCGAGATGCGCCGGGGTACGCCGTAGGGCACTCCGAGGTCACGGACAGGGCCACGCGATGCGGGGCATTCGCGGGCGCGGTGTCTCAGGGACCTCAGACGAGCAACGGCCTTCTCCAATCGGCGGCAATGGGACCGACAACGACGGTACGGGGGGCGCCGCCGAAATGCAAACGCTATTTTCGTTGCGTTAGCCGAATGGGGGTCGCGCGGGCGGTGGAGGAGACCGGCGGCCTCCTCCTCGCCGAAGGCGGCGCCCCCGAGGCCCGGGGCCCGGGGGGGCCGGCCCCGGGGGCTACGGGGCTACTCCCCCGCCCCGTCGCGCGGGCGCAGCCGCACCCGGGCCGGGCCGGTGGCCTGGAGGGTGATGCCGGCGGCCACCGGCACCTCCTGGTCCACGGCGTCGAGTTCGTACCCGCGCAGCAGCGTCGCCAGCGCCAGCACCGACTCCAGCATCGAGAAGTGCTGCCCGATGCAGGCGCGCGGGCCGCCGCCGAAGGGGAACCACGCGTAGCGGTGCCGTTCGGCCTCCCGCTCGGGCGCGAAGCGGCGCGGATCGAAACGCTCCGGGTCCTCCCACAGCGCCGGGTCGCGGTGGGTGACCCAGGACGAGACGACCACATCGGCACCGGCCGGAATGCGGTAGCCGTCGATCTCGGTGGCGGCCACGGCCCGGCGGCTGACGACCGGCGCCGCCGGATACAGCCGCATGGACTCCTTGAGCGCCTGCGTCAGATACGGCAGCCGGTCCAGGTCCGCGGCCGTGGGAACGCGGTCTCCCAGGACCCGGTCGATCTCCTCGCGGACCTTCGTCTGCTCCTCGGGGTGCCGGGCGAGCAGATGCAGGGTGAAGGCCAGGGACGTCGCGGTGGTCTCGTGCCCGGCCAGCAGGAAGATCAGGACCTGTTCGCGGACCTCGGTCGCGTCGAGGGAGCCGTCCTCGTCGTTGCCGGCCGCGATCAGCAGCGAGAGCAGATCCTCGCCGTGGCCCTCGTCGTCCCCGCGGTCCGCGGCCCCGGACGCCGCCCGGCGGTCCGCGACGATCCGGTCGCACAGCGCGTTCAGCTCGTCGGTGGCGGCCCGCGCCCGCAGATTGCCGGGGGTGGGCCAGCCGCGCGGGACCTTCACCGGCACGTAACCGCGCTGTACGACATAGGCGTTGATGACCGGGGAGCACCGGTGGATGGCCTCCACGGCCTCTTCGGTGTCCAGGCCGAAGAGGATCCGGGTGACGGTGCGCAGCGCGAGCCGGTTCATCTCGGGGACCAGGTCGACGGTGCCGGCCGGCGCGGTCCGCCAGCGGTCGACGACGGCCTCGGCCTCGGTCGTCACGGCCGAGGCGTAGCCGTCGACCCGGCGCTTGGTGAACAGCGGCTGCACCAGCCGCCGCTGACGGAGGTAGTCGTCGTCCTGGCTGGTGAGCAGGCCGTTGCCGAAGGACTGCCGGACCTCCTCGTACAGCGGGTGGTCCTTGCGGAAGTTGGCGGCCTGGGAGGCCAGGATCTGCTGGACGCCCTCGGGAGTGAACACGGCGTGGAACACACTGCGCAGACCGGGCGGACCGGCCTCCAGGCGCACCACACCGCCGTGTGCGCGCTGGGCGTTCAAAAACGTGCTGAGGGAGTCGCGCCGCAGGTCGAGCATCGAGCCGAGAACGGGGAGCCCGGCCGGGCCGGGTATCTCGGTCCGCGGTGCCGAACCGGGCTGGGGCTGGGAATCGATGAGGGACATACGGGATCTCTATCCCGGTTGCGTGTCCGCCTAATCCCGGCGCCGTGTACACCGGCTCCCGATCCGGCGCCGCGTACACCGGCTCCCGATCCGGCGCCGCGTACACCGGTTCGCGATCGCGGCGCCGCGTGCACCGGTTCGCGTACCGGCGTGCCTCAGCCGGTGCCGTCCTGCACCGGATAGTGGATGACGACCACACCGCCGGTGGCGTAGTTGGCGGCATCGGCGGCCACCCGCCGGCCGTGCGGCGACGCCCGCGCCGCGGCCATGGCGGCGGCGTCGGCGAAGTCGCCTTCGAAGACCGCGAAATACGGCGCTTCTCCCGTGAGCGCCGCCACGTCGAAGCTGTAGCGCCACGCAAGCAGGCCGGGCCAATTCCTGATCAGCGGAAGGTGGTTGGTCACGTAGTAGTCGCGGAAGTGGTCAGGGTCGGCGGGCTTGGGATACAGGACCAGCAACCTATGCATGACGACCTCCGTCCAGATCAGGGTCGACGGTCTTGCCGAGAAGCGCACGCACACAGCGGCCGGTCTCGTTGGTGACGAGGGTGAAGTTGCCCTCGGGAAAACTCGGCATGGCCACATTGTCGTGTCGGTCGCGGCCCGGCGGGCGGCTTTGCGTTATCTTCGCCCGACATTCCTGATCCTGGTCGTCGTCCACCGCGGCCGGGTCTCGCCGCGGACGAAGGGCTCCGTGCCGGGGAGGGGGCGAGGGGCTTTCGGAGGCCCACGTAGCATGAGCCGGATGATCAGCAAGCGTGCCGGCCGAGCGGCCACCGCAGCCCCGTGCCGGGTCACCGTCTGCCGCGGCTGCTGCTGCGGCGACGCGGCCAAGATTCCGGGCGTCGACCACGCCGGCCAGATCCCCCGGCTCCGGGCGGCGCTGGACGATGCGGCGCCGGTACGGGCCTCGGAGTGCCTGGACGTCTGCGACCAGGCGAACGTGGTCGTGGTCCAACCGTCGGCCGCGGGCCGGGCGGCGGGCGGTCGCCCGGTCTGGCTGGGGCTGGTCAACGACGACGACGCGCTGGCCGACATCGCCTCCTGGATACGCGCCGGCGGCCCGGGCCTCGCGGAGCCGCCGGGAGTACTCGACCTGTACACGATCACGGTGTCACGGCGGGTGCGGGAGGGGCTGGAGGGCTAGGGCCTGTCCGATGGGTCCCAGGCCGTTTCGCCGGATCGCGCGAGGCTCGCCTGGGACGACGCGGTTCGCTCCGGTTCCTGAGCCGGTGACCGGCTCTCCGGCGCTCGCGTCGTCCCGGCCGGCGTCCAGGGCTCCGTGCCGACGCCCAGGGCCCCGTGCCGACGCCAGGGCCCGTGCCGGCGTCAGGGGCTCCTCAGGACAACGAGTTGCCGGGTCGCCCGGGTCATCGCGACATAGCGGTCGACCGCGCCTTCGACGCCCTCGCCGAACGCCTCGGGGTCGATGAGGACGACCAGGTCGAATTCGAGCCCCTTCGACAGCTCGGGGGTCAGTGACCGGACGCGGGGCCTCTCCCGGAACGTGCCGGTGCCCAGGTCGCCGGCGCTGATGACGCAGGCGGTCCCTTCGTCGTGGGCGACGAGCCAGGCGTCGAGGACCGCGTCCAGATCCGCGACGGATCCGTGGACGACGGGGACGCCGGCGGTGCGGATGGAGGTCGGCACATTGGCGTCCGGGAGCGCGGCGCGGATGACCGGCTCGGCCTCGGCCATGACCTCTTCCGGCGTCCGGTAGTTGACGCTCAGCGAGGCCACGTCGATGCGGTCGAGCCCGATCCGCTCCAGCCGCTCCCGCCAGGATTCGGCGAACCCGTGCCTGGCCTGAGCGCGGTCCCCGACGATGGTGAAGCTCCGGGACGGGCAGCGCAGCAGCAGCATCTGCCACTCCGCGTCGGTCAGTTCCTGCGCCTCGTCCACGACGATGTGCGCGAACGGGCCGGCCAGCCGATCCGGTTCGGCGGTGGGCAGTTCGGCCTCGTCGACCAGGCTGACCCGGGCGTCCTCGCCGCGCAGCATCGTCACCAGGCCCTCGCCGTCGTCGCCGTCCGCGCCGGAGTCGGCCGCGGCCGCGATCAGGTTGTCGACGACCTGCGCCATGTGCACGCGCTGGGCGGCGAGGACGGCCTCGTTCCGGCGCTTGCGCCGGGCCGCCTCCGGGTCGCCCAGGCGCTGCCGTGCCGCGTCCAGGAGCGGCAGGTCGGACACCGTCCAGCCCTGGGGGTCCGCCTTGCGCCGCAGCGTGCGCGCCTCGTCGCGGCTGAGCCAGGGGGCGCACAGCCGCAGGTAGGCGGGCACCGACCACAGGTCGGCGACGAGGTCGGCGGCTTCGAGCAGCGGCCAGGCGCGGTGGAGGGTGGTGACCAGCTCCTCGTCGCGCCGCAGCGACCTTTGGAACAGGTCGGGCGAGACCTCGTCGCCGTCGTACTTGTCCAGCAGGATCTCGACCAGCGCCGCCCAGATCTGCTCGCGCGCCTCGTTGTGCGGCGTACCCGGTTCCGGTGCGCCGAACGCCTCGGCCCAGTCCTCGGCGCTCAGCCAGAGGTCGGACCAGTCGGTCGTGACCGTCATCCCCTCGGCGGGCGGCTCCTCGTAGAACCTCACGGCCGTCTCGATCGCCCGCACCATGTCAGCGGACGACTTCAGGCGGGCCGCCTCCGGGTCGGTCTCGATCGCCGCTCCGGCTCCCTCGGCGACGAGGTCCCGCAGGGTGCAGATCTGTACGCCCTCCTCCCCGAGGCTGGGCAGGACGTCGGCGACGTAGGCCAGGTAGGGCTGGTGCGGACCGACGAACAGCACCCCGCCGCGACGGCGGCCCAGGCGCGGGTCGGAGTAGAGGAGGTAGGCGGAGCGGTGCAGGGCGACGACGGTCTTGCCGGTACCCGGACCGCCGTCGACGACGAGGGCGCCGCGGGAGCCCGCCCGGATGACGGCGTCCTGGTCGGCCTGGATGGTGCCGAGCACATCGCGCATCCGGGGCGACCGGTTGGCGCCGAGGCTGGCGATGAAGGCGGACTGGTCGTCGAGCGCGGCGCGCCCGGCGCAGCGCCCGATCAGCTCGTCTCCGACAAGACCGTCCGAGGTGAACACCTCGTCCCAGTAGTCGCTGATCCGGCCGCCGGTCCAGCGGTACCGGCGGCGGCTCGCCAGGCCCATCGGGTGGGCGTGGGTGGCCGCGAAGAACGGTTCGGCCGCGGGGGAGCGCCAGTCGACCAGCAGTCGGCGCCCCTCGCCGTCCGTCAGGCCGAGCCGTCCGACGTACACGGGCTCGGGGTGCTCGGCGCTCACCATGTGCCCCAGGCACAGGTCCAGGCCGAAGCGGCGCAGTGCGCGCAGGCGGGCGGTCAGCCGGTGGATCTCGGCGTCCCGGTCCATCGCCTGCCGCCCGATGCCGCCGGGCGCCCTGCGCTCGGCGTCGAGGCGGTCGGACACCTCGGCGATCGCCTGGTCCAGGCTCTCCGCGACGGCCGCGAAGTGCCGTTCGTCGCCGGCGATCAGCGACGGGTCGGCCTTGGGCAGAAGACGGTCGGGCAGGTCGAACGCGCTGGTGGTCAGGGGGTTCATGGCGTCAGCTCCGATCCGAGGTCGGGCCCGCGAGGTCCAGCGGGCCCGGATGGCCGCACCTGGGCGCCGAGCGCCCGCGACGGCAGGCGAGTGCCGCCGCCGGCTCGACACCACCACTGGACTCCATGACCGACAAACACGTACGCACTTCGTGAATCCCCCCGTTTGCTCAGGTTCTGGCTTTGGCCAGTGATTTTGCGGCATCCCCGGGGCCTTGCCGCAAGCCCCCCTGTGCGCTATACGTTGAGAGTGGCAAGGAGTGGGTACGCCCCCTTGCCCTTCTTCTCTCCCCTTGCTCCCCCGGCAGCGTCGGATCGTGACGCTGCCCCGTACCGCATACCTGCGCCTCGCCTGTGCGTGTCCCGCCTGTGCCTTACCGGTGTCTTACGGAAGCGGGGCCGGCCTCGCACGGCGGTGAGCGCTGGTGTTGGCTTGGGACATGACCTACAGGACCAGAAGGGCACGCTGACGCCGTGCACCGTGCCACTCCGCCCTCCGCTCCCCCGCCCGCCCCCGCCGACGGGCCGCCGCGCCGTGTCCTGGTCGTCGAGGACGACCCGACCGTCGCCGAGGTCGTCACCGGCTACCTCTCCCGGGCCGGCTACGCCACCGCGCACGCCGCCGACGGCTTCGCCGCCCTGGACCGGGCGGCACGGTTCCGCCCGCATCTGGTCGTTCTCGACCTGATGCTGCCGGGCATCGACGGCCTGGAGGTGTGCCGCCGGCTGCGCCGCGCCGACGGCGGCCCGGCGCTGCCGGTGGTGATGCTGACGGCGCGCGGCGAGGAGGCGGACCGCATTCTCGGCCTGGAGCTGGGCGCGGACGACTATGTGACCAAGCCGTTCAGCCCGCGGGAGCTGGTGCTGCGGATCGGGTCGGTGCTGCGGCGCGCGGAGTCCGCGCCGCCGGCCGCCGCACCCGCCCCCGTACTGCGGGCCGGTGACCTCACCGCCGACCCCGGCGGGCGGCGGGCCCATCGGGCGGGGCGTGAACTCGCCCTCACCGCCCGGGAGTTCGACCTGCTGGTCTTCCTGATGCGCCACCCGGGGCGGGTCTTCGCCCGTGAGGAGCTGCTGCACCGGGTCTGGGGGTGGGAGTTCGGCGATCTGTCGACGGTGACGGTGCATGTGCGGCGGCTGCGCGAGAAGATCGAGGCGGACCCGGCGGCACCGCGGCTGGTGACGACGGTCTGGGGCGCCGGCTACCGCTTCGACCCCGCGGAGGAAGGCGAGCCGGAGTGATGACGGACTTCCTGGTCATCGTGGCGCTGGCGGCGCTCGGCGCGGCGCTGGCGGGGCTGCTCGCCGCGCCCGCGGTACGGGCGCTGCGGCGGCGCTCGGTCGTGCTGTCGCTGTTCGCGGTGGCGGCGCTGGCGGTGGCCGCGATGGCGGCGGGGACGGTGGCGGTCGCCCAGGCGATGTTCCTGTCCGGGCACGACCTGGGCGTGGTGATGGCCGTGGTCGCGGTCTCCGGAGTGGTGTCGCTGGCGGCCGCGCTGCTCTTCGGGCGGCGGATCGCGGCGGGCAGCAGGGAGCTGGCGCGATCGGCCCGTACGGTCGGCAGCGAGGGCGGATTCGTGGCGCCCGCGGAGCCGCCGACGGCCGAACTGGCGGCGCTGTCCCGGGCGTTGGAGGAGACCAGCACCCGCCTCGCCGAGGCACGGGAGCGGGAGCGGGCGCTGGACACCTCCCGACGCGAGCTGATCGCCGGGATCTCGCACGATCTGCGGACGCCGCTCGCGGGGCTGCGGGCGATGGCCGAGGCGCTGGAGGACGGCGTCGCCGAGGACACCGCGCGCTACCACTCCCGGATGCGGATCGAGGTGGAGCGGCTGGCCGCGATGGTCGACGACCTCTTCGAACTGTCCCGTATCCAGGCCGGGGCGCTGGCCCTGACGTTCTCGCGGGTGTCGGTGTACGACCTGGTGGACGACGCGCTGGCGGGGGCCAGGCCGCTGGCCCGGGCGCGCGGGGTGCGGCTGGTGGACGGCGGGGTGCTGCCGCTGCCGGTGCGGGTGGACGCCCAGCAGATCACTCGGGTGCTCGGCAATCTGCTGGTCAACGCGATCCGTGCGACGCCGGCCGACGGCACTGTCGCGGTCAGCGCACGGCACGAGGACGGCCGGGTGGTGCTCGCGGTCGAGGACGGCTGCGGCGGCATCCCGCCGGAGGATCTGGCCCGGGTCTTCGACACCGGCTGGCGCGGCGGCAGTGCGCGTACGCCGCGGGCGGACGGCGAGGGCGGCGCGGGGCTGGGCCTGGCGATCGTGCGCGGCATCGTGGTGGCGCACGAAGGCCGGGCGACGGTGTGCAACACCGGCGCGGGCTGCCGTTTCGAGGTCACCCTGCCATCGGCCCAGGCGCCGGCGGAGCCTCAGCCGGAGCCGCCGACGGCCTGAGCGGCCGGGTCCGGTTCGGCGTGGCGGGTGGGCAGGTCGCGGACGGTCCGGACCGGCGAGAAGAGCAGGATCAGGGCGGCCAGCGGAACGCCGGCGGTGGTGATCCACATGGCGGTGCGGACACCGAGGGCCGAGCCCAGCGCACCGCCGAGCAGCGCCCCCAGCGGCAGGGCGCCGTAGCCGAGGAACGCGCTGCCGGCCACCAGCCGGCCCAGCAGCGGCGGCGGGCAGTAGCCCTGCTGGAAGCCGGTCTTGAGGATGTTCCCGGCCACCACCCCGGCGGAGACGCCGAAGCCGCCGGCCACATACAGCAGCGACCCGGCGCCCGGGGAGGCGAGCGGGATGAGCAACGCCGTGCAGGGGATGCCGAGTTCGAACAGCAGCATGGCGCGGGCGGTACCGAGCCGGCCGGCGGTGCGGCGCACCACGAAGGCACCCGCGATACCGCCCGTGCTCGCCAGTGCCGGCAGTCCGCCGACCGCGCCGGGTGGCAGGCCGACGTCGCGGACCAGAAAGACCGTCAGGAGGGACTGGTAGCCCATGAGCGCGAGGTTGGAGGTGGCGCCGAAGAGGGTCAGGGTGCGAAACCACCGGTCGCCGGCGACCAGCCGCAGCCCCTCGGCGACCTCGCCGGTCAGCGACCGCGCCGGGCGGCCGGACGCCGCGGGGGACGGTTCGCGGTGCCGGATGCCGAGCAGGCACAGCAGCGCGACGAGGAACGTGGCGGCATGCGCGAACAGGCCGTTGACGGCGCCGGTGAGCTGGGCGATGAGACCGCCCGCCCCCTGGCCGGCGATCTGCGCCGCCGAGGCGCTGCCGTGCAGCTTGGCGTTGCCCTCGGGCCGCTCGGCCGGCGCGAGCAGGGTGGGCAGGTAGGCGCTGTACGCGGTCTGGAAGACCACCGCGGCGGCGCCGGTCAGCAGGGCCGCGGCGATCAGCGGCCCGAGGCCGAGCCGGCCGGACCGGGCCAGCAGCGGTACGGCGGCGAGCAGCGCCGCCGACAGCGCGGCGGCGGCCAGCATGAGGGGGCGGCGGCGCAGCCGGTCCACCCATGCCCCGACCGGGAGGCCGATCAGCAGCCAGGGCAGCCAGCCGCAGGCGCCGAGCAGTCCGACCTCGAAGGTGGAGGCGTGCAGGGCGGAGACCGCCACCAGCGGCATCGCCACGCCGGTGACCGCCGCTCCGAACCTGCCCGCGGTCTCCCCGCACCACAGCAGCCGGAAGTCGCGGTGCCGGCGCAGCAGTCCGCTCATCCGCCGTCCCGTTCCCTGCGGGGGAAGGACTGGAGTTGGACGAGGACCGGGCGGGCGTCCTCGCGGGCCGCACCGGCCGGGTCGGGGGCCGGGTTCCGGTAGCGGTCGATGACCTGCTCCAACTCGGCGTTCAGGTCCTTGAGTTGCCGCGGGGTCAGCCGGAGGTCCTGGCGGCGCAGGAGGGTGCCGGCGTCGCGCCAGCGCGGGTCCCAGTCCTCGGCGAGGTAGGTGGTGACCTGCTCGAAGTCCCGCTGGACGGTCTCGTGCAGATAGACCGACAGCGCGCCGCGGCTGTCGGGGTCGTCGCGGAAGTCGTTGGTGTCCAGGCGGCGGGCCACCTGGACCGCCTGCCACCAGCGCTCCCGTTTGGTGCCGCGGCCGGTCTCCTCCTCGATGAAGCCGTGGTCGGCGAGGTGGCGCAGATGCCAGCTGACCGTGCCGGTGTTCTCGCCGAGGCGGCGGCCGAGCCCGGTGGCGGTGTCCGGGCCGTCGAGGGCCAGCAGGTCTAGGATGCGCATCCGCAGGGGGTGGGCCAGACCGCGGAGGCTGCGGGCGTCCATGCGGCGCACGGGACGGGTGGCGGGCGGCCCTTCGGGGACCGGGGGCTGCTGCGGGGCATCGCTCATGGGCGCCAGCGTAGAGTTGCAGAGACTTCTCTGCATAGTGGTCTCTGCAGAGAAGTCTCTGGGTTTCTCTCGGCAACTCGGCTGCGGCTACTCGGACTTGCTCTCCGGCTCCCACAGCGGATGCTCGCGCGCGGCCCATCGGGCGTCGACCGAGCCGGTGCGCATCCCGCGGCGGGACTCGGGATCGCCGTACGCCTTGCCGACATGGCCGGCGACCACGAGGACCAGGGCGAGGGCGAGCCAGTCGTGGACGAAGGTGGCGCCGGTGCGCCACACCAAGGGCGCAAGGTCCGTGAACCACATCAGCAGACCGGTGCCCAGCATCACCAGGACCGCGCCGGCGAGCCATGCGGCGTACAGCTTCTGGCCGGCGTTGAACTTGCCGGCCGGGCGGTCCCTTCTGCGGCGGAGCGCGGCGCGCAGCCAGCGGCGGTCGTGCGGGCCGAAGCGGTTCAGGCGGCGCAGGTCGGCGCGCAGGGCGCGGGAGGCCAGGCCCAGCAGCAGGGGGACCGGCAGCAGGAGGCCGGACCACTCGTGGACGGTCACCATCAGGGCGCGGCGGCCGACAAGTTGGGCGAGGAAGGGGAGGTAGAGGCAGCCCGCGGTGAGGACGCAGACGGCCATGAGGGTGGCGGTGGCGCGGTGCACCCGGTGTTCGGCGCGGGTGAAGCGCGGCACCCGGGGGCGGGCCGCGGCCTGCTCAGGTGGTCGGGACATCGTCGCGTCCGTTCGAGCGGCCGACCCAGGCGTCGACGTCATATCCGCGCTCCTCCCAGTAGCCGGGCCGGACCCGGTCGGTGACGGTGATGCGGGAGAGCCACTTCGCCGACTTGTAGAAGTACATGGGCCCGACGTAGAGGCGCACCGGTCCGCCGTGGTCGTGGCCGAGCGGCCGGTCCTGCATCCGCAGCGCGACCAGGACGTCGTCGCGGCGGGCCTGTTCGAGGGTGAGGGACTCGCGGTAGGCGCCGTCGAAGCAGGTGAAGTGGACGGCCCCGGCCTCGGGGCGGACGCCGGCGGCGTCGAGGAGGGTGGCCAGGCGCACGCCCTCGAAGGCGGTGTGCGGCACCCGCCAGCCGGTGACGCACTGGACGTCGCGGACGAGCCGGGTCTGCGGCATGGCGCGCAGGTCGGCGAGGCGGTGGGAGGCGCGGTGGCGCACCAGGCCGTCGACGGTCAGGCGGTAGTCGCGCTCGCCCTTGTGCGGTACGGAGCCGGTCACCGAGTAGTAGCGGAAACCGCCGCCGGCCGGGAGCAGACCGGACAGGCCGGTGGGGTCCTTCTGGGCGGCGGCGCCGATGGTGTTGTCGTAGGCGCGCTGGAGGAGGGGGGCGGCGGCGACGCCGGCGGCGCCGGCCGCGAGCATGCCGAGCACCACGCGGCGCCCCACGGGGGTGCCGCGCCCGTCCTCGCCGTCGCGGTCCGCCGGGCGGGCCGGATTCGGGTCCTGGGTCACCCCCTGATTCGAACACCGCGCGCGCCCCGGGGCCAGCGTCCGGGCGCCGCCGTCAGACTTTCGTCATCTGCCCCCGCGGGGTGTGCGGGTCAGCGGTCCGCGTGGCGCCGGGCCCGGCGCAGGGCGGTGTCGCGGGCGGCCTGGAAGGCGCCTTCGGCGTCGCGGCCCGCGTACGACCACGGCGCACGCGTCGGATGCGGGCCGATGCGCTGGAAGAGGGCGGCGGCCTCGGCCATCCTCCCCTCGTGGAACGTCGCATGCGCGAGGAAGTTGAGGTCGACCTTGGAGCGCGGATGGTCCTCGCCCTCCCACTCCAGCCACCAGTCGAAGGCGGACTGCAGCAGCCGGTGGGCGCGACGGGTGGACCAGTGGCCGGAGTCCGCGGGGTCGGGGGGCTCCAGGCCGGCGGCGGCCCGTACGCGGTAGCGCTCGGCGTGGGCGACGACGGGCAGCAGGGCGAGCGGGGAGTCGGCGGGGGCGCGGGCCGCGGCGCGGGCGGCGAACGCGTCGGCCGGGTGCCCGGCGTCGTCGGCGCCGGCCGGGTGCTGCTCGGCCAGGCAGGCCGTCATCAGGTGGTGGGCGTGGTGGTGGTCGGGGTGGCGGGTCCGTATCTGCCGGAAGGCGTGGGCGCGGTCCTCCGGGGTGCCGGTGCGGCGGGCGAGGATCAGCGCGCCGAGCCAGGGGGTGGGGTCGTCGGGCAGCATCCGGGCGGCGGCCGCACAGGCCGCGGCGGCGGCGTCGATCCCGGCCTCGCCGCGCAGGGCCAGCCGGACGGTGGCGACGGCCACGAGCGTGGCGGCGTCACCGCTGTCCGGCTCGGCGAGCCGCCAGTCGCCGGCCCAGGCGGCGACGCCGGGGCAGCCGGCCAGGACCGTTAATCGGTGTCCGCGCCGGTCCCAGTCCGCGCCGGTATCGGCCAGCAGGGTGCGCACCCGGGCCCACTGACCGAGCGCCAGCGCGTCGGCGGCGATGGCCAGTTCGGTGTCGTCCAGGGCCGGGGCGAGGACGGGTGCGTCCGGGCAGCGGGCGCGGCGCAGGGCCGGCGGGGCGGCTGAGGGCAGAGGGGAAGGGGACGTCGAAGTCACGGGTCAGGGGGCTCCATGGCGCGCCGCGCCGGCCGGGCACCGCACCGTCGTCAGGGGGTGGGGCCCGATCCGCACGCGCCTGTGCAGAGGGTGACGGACTGGTCCGCACCAGTCATCACCCACAGCAAAGCGCTACGCAGAGCTCCGCGTCAAGGCGGGAAGGGGAATGACCGGATCCGCCAACTCCCCTTCCCTATCGCGGGATTGCCCGGCCATCTGCCGGAATCGGCTCCCCCCGTCAGGCCACCGCCTCGGCCGCCGCCCGGCCCGCCGTACGCCCGGAGAACAGGCAGCCGCCGAGGAAGGTGCCCTCCAGCGAGCGGTATCCGTGCACGCCCCCGCCGCCGAAACCGGCCGCCTCGCCCGCCGCGTAGACGCCGGGAAGTGGGGCTCCGCCGTCGGCCAGCACCCGCGAGGAGAGGTCGGTCTCCAGGCCGCCGAGCGTCTTGCGGGTGAGGATGTGCAGCCGTACGGCGATCAGCGGGCCGGCCTTGGGGTCGAGCAGGCGGTGCGGGGACGCGGTGCGGATCAGCCGGTCGCCCAGGTACCTGCGGGTCCCGCGCACGGCGGTCACCTGGAGGTCCTTGGTGAAGGAGTTGGTGATCTCGCGGTCCCGGGCCACGATCTCGTCGCGCAGCGCGGCCTCGTCGATCAGCGCCTTCCCGGTCAGCGCGTTCATCCGCCGTACGAGGTCGGCGAGCGAGCGCTCGACGATGAAGTCCGCGCCGTGGTCCATGAACGCCCGCACCGGCCCCGGCGCACCGCCCCGGGCCCGGCCGAGGACCTCGCGGATGCTCTTTCCGGTCAGATCCGGGTTCTGCTCCGAGCCGGAGAGCGTGAACTCCTTCTCGATGATCTTCTGGGTGAGGACGAACCAGGTGTGGTCATGGCCCGTGCGCAGGATGTGTTCGAGCGTGCCGAGGGTGTCGAAGCCGGGGAACAGCGGCACCGGCAGCCGCTTGCCGCGGGCGTCCAGCCACAGCGGGGACGGGCCGGACAGGATCCGGATGCCGTGCATCGGCCAGATCGGGTCCCAGTTGTCGATGCCCTCGGTGTAGTGCCACATCCGGTCGCGGTTGATCAGGCGCCCGCCGGCCGCCTCGGCGATGCCCAGCATCTCGCCGTCCACATGCGCGGGCACGCCGGACAGCATCCGCCGCGGGGGCGTGCCCAGCCGCTCGGGCCAGTTGGCGCGCACCAGCTCGTGGTTGCCGCCGATCCCGCCCGAGGTGACGATCACGGCCTGTGCCCTGAGCTCGAAGGCCCCGGTCACCTCGCGGCTGCTGGACCTGCCGCGCGCCACGTCCGAGGGCGCGAGGATCTCGCCGCTGACCGTGTCCACGCTGCCGGCGCTGCGCGAGAGCCCGGTGACGCGGTGCCGGAAGCGCAGGTCGACCAGGCCGCGGGCGGCCCCGGCGCGCACCCGGCGCTCGAACGGCGCGACCAGGCCGGGCCCGGTGCCCCAGGTGACGTGGAAGCGGGGGACGGAGTTGCCGTGCCCGGTCGCACCGTAGCCGCCGCGCTCCGCCCAGCCGACGACGGGGAAGAAGCGCACGCCCTGCCGGTGCAGCCAGGAGCGCTTCTCCCCGGCGGCGAAGTCGACGTACGCCTCGGCCCACTTGCGCGGCCAGTGGTCCTCCGGGCGGTCGAAGCCGGCCGTGCCCAGCCAGTCCTGCCAGGCGAGGGCGTGGCTGTCGCGGATCCGCAGCCGGCGCTGCTCGGGCGAGTCCACCAGGAAGAGGCCGCCGAAGGACCAGTGCGCCTGCCCGCCGAGGGACTGCCCGGGCTCCTGGTCGAGCAGGATCACCCTGCGCCCGGCGTCCACCAGTTCCGCGGTGGCCGCCAGCCCCGCGAGCCCCGCTCCGATCACGATCACATCCGCGTCGTACGCCATCTCTGCATCTCCTCACCGGGGCACGCCGGCGCGCGCCGGCCGCCGTGGTGGAACGATCCTCAGCGCGCCCGACGGCCGCGTCAACCGTTTGATTACCGCGCAGTACGCAGGGGCGCGCGGGAGAATGGGGGGTGATCAGGGCCACCCCACCCCCGCCGCCGGATGGCAATCCTCAGGCGCATCCCCGCCCCGCGTGATACGAGGTGTGCGACGTGACGGTGATACTGCTCGCCCTCGGAGCGGCCTGCTGTCTGGGGTCGGGCTTCGTGCTCCAGCAGGCCGCGGCGCAGCGCGCGCCGATGAAGGACTACCTCTCCCTGCGTCTGCTGCTGGACCTGGTGCGGATGCCGGTGTGGCTGGCCGGTATCGGGCTGATGGTGGTCGGGATGGCGCTGGGCGCGCTGGCGCTGGGGATGGGCGACATCACTCTGGTGGAGCCGCTGCTGGCGACCAATCTGCTGTTCGCGATGGCGCTGTCCCGGCGGCTGACCCGGCAGCGGCTCGGCCGCACCGGGTGGGCCGGGCTGTGGCTGCTGGCGGGCGGGGTCACCGCCTTCATCGTGGCCGGCCGGCCGCAGGGCGGGTCCCGCAGCCCCGACCATCTGTGGCAGTGGCTGATCATGGGGATGGTGCTGGGCACCGCCCTGCTGCTGGCGGCCGTCGCCAAACGGGAGCGGACCCATGTGAGCCTGGAGGCCGCGCTGCTGGGCATCGCGGCGGGCCTGGTCTACGGCGTGCAGGACGCGCTGACCCGGATCAGCGGCGACCACTTCGAACGGGGCGGCTGGCCGGCGCTGGTCACCAGCTGGCAGCCGTACGCCATCATCGGGCTGGGGGTGCTGGCGCTGGTCATGGTGCAGAGCGCCTTCGAGTCGGCGCCGCTGCGGCTGTCGCTGCCGGCGCTGACCGCCGCCCAGCCGCTGGCCGGGATCGCCTGCGGGGTGGGCTTCCTCGGCGACCGGCTCCAGGTGACGGCGGGGGCGCTGGCGTGGGAGGTGGCCGGGATCATGGCCGTCGTCGCGGGCATCGTCCTGATCGGCACCCATCCGGCGATGCCGCCGGGGACGGGCCGGACCGAGGACGCGGTGGAGATGCAGCCGCGCTGACGCGGCGGGCGCGCTACGCGGAGGCGCCGGCCGGACCACCGGCCCGACCGGGCACCGGCGGGGTGTCCCCGGGCCGCCCGCCCCGGCGGGTGCGCCCCGCCCAGGTGGTGATTGCATGGCCCCATGGCCGATCAGCAACCGCTCAACGCGGACGAGATCCTCGACGTCGTCGATGAGAACGATCAGGTCGTGGGGCAGGCCCCGCGCGGCGAGACCTACGCCCGCCGGATGCGCACCCGCTGCGCCTTCATCCTCGTCCGGGACACCGAGGACCGGATCTTCGTGCACCGCCGTACCCCGCACAAGCTCGTCTTCCCCGCGCACTACGACATGTTCGTGGGCGGGGTGGTCGGCGCCGGCGAGAGCTATGACGCGGCGGCGCTGCGCGAGGCGGAGGAGGAGCTGGGCGTACAGGGGCTGACGCCGCCGGAGCCGCTGTTCAAGTTCCTCTACGAGACCGCGGAGCACACCTGGTGGTCCGCCGTCTACCAGGTGCGCTGCACCCTGCCGGTCGCCCCGCAGGAGGCGGAGATCGACTGGTATGCCTTCCTGTCCGAGGAGGAGCTGATCCGGCGGCTCGACGAGTGGCCCTGGACGCCGGACGGCATGGCCGCGTACCGGCGGCTGCTGGAGCTGCGGGAGACGGGCGCGGTCTGATGCGACGGGCCGTGCCACGGACAGGCCGTAGGGGGTGTCGGCCATGATCCTCACCGACGGACTGCGGTCGGCCGTCGCGGCCGTGCGGCTGTGGTGCTCACCCGCGCGGGTCCGCGAGGAGGGCACGACCCCCGACTACCGCTTCTCGCTCGCCAATGAGCGCACGTTTCTGGCCTGGCTGCGCACCGGGCTGGCGCTGATCGGCGGCGGGTTCGCGGTGGACCAGTTCCTGCCCCGGCTGCACCCCGGCGTGCGGCTGGCCTTCACCGTGGTCCTGCTCGCGGGCGGGGCGCTGTGCGCGCTGCGGGCGGTCAACCACTGGGTGCGCTGCGAGCGGGCGATGCGGCGCGGCGAGGACCTGCCGGTCTCCCGCTTCCCGACGGCGCTGGCGCTGGCCGTCGGGGTGCTCGGGGCGGCGGTGGCCGTGCTGGTCCTGCTGGGCTGGACCGGCTAGCCGATGGCGGGCGGAGCGCGGCCGGGCGGGCCGGGGCCTTGTCCGGCGAGCGACCGGGATCCCGGGCTGCAGCCGGAGCGGACCCGACTGGCCTGGCGGCGTACGACGCTGTCCGCCACGGCGATGGCGGTGCTGGCCGTCCGCCAGCTGCTGCAGAGCCGGGCGCCCGGACCGGTGGAGGCGCTGCTGGCGGTGGTGACGGGCCTGTTGTGGCTCGCCTTCGTGGCACTCGCGCACCGCCGGATGCGGGCGATGGCCACCGGCCGGCCGCCGGGACTGCCGCCGCGGACCGCCCTGCTGCTGGTCGTCTGCACGCTCGCGGTGGCGCTGTGCGGCGCGGCGATACTGGTGCGGCAGGGCCGCTGACGACGGCCCGGGCCCCCGCCGAGGCCGGCGGCGGAGGTACCGTGGCGCGACCCTCGCGGCGCCGGAGCGGACCAACTCGCGGCCCGGTGGTGGGTCGTGACGAACCATCTAGCAAGGGGGCAGAACCCGCATGGGTGACGCGAGCGCACCGATCACGGCGGAGCCGTACCTCACCGAACTGGCCGCCGGCGTCCACGCCTTCATCCAGCCGGACGGCGGCTGGTGCCTGAACAACGCCGGCTTCCTCACCGACGGCGACGCCACCCTGGTGGTGGACACCGCCGCCACCGAACGCCGGGCCCGGCTGCTGCGCCGGCGGATCGAGGAGAGCGGCGCGCCGGCGCCGCGCACCGTGGTCAACACCCACCACCACGGCGACCACACCTACGGCAACGGCGTCTTCGCGCCCGAGGCGACGGTCATCGGGCACGCCGCCTGCCGCCGCGAGCTGCTGGCCGCCGGCCACCAGCTGCACGCGGTGTGGCCGCAGGTGGAGTACGGCGACATCCGCCTGACCCCGCCCGAGGTGACCTACACCGACGAGCTGACCCTGCACGTCGGCGGCATCGAGGCGCGGCTGATCCACCCGGGCGTGGCGCACACCCCCGGCGACACCCTCGTCTGGCTGCCCCGGCAGCGCATCGTCTTCACCGGGGACCTGGTCTTCCACGGCGGCACCCCGTTCGTCTTCATGGGGTCGCTGACCGGCTCGCTGCGCGCGATCGAGCTGCTGCGCTCGCTGGACGCCGACACCGTCGTCCCCGGGCACGGTCCCGTGACCGGCCCCGAGGTGTACGACGTCATCGAGCGCTACCTGCGGTTCGTCGGGCAGCTGGCGGAGGAGGGCCGGGCCGCGGGGCGGACGCCGCTGGAGGTGGCCCGGGCCGCGGATCTGGGGCCGTTTGCGGAGCTGGCGGAGAGCGAGCGGCTGGTGGCGAACCTGCACCGCGCGTACGCGGAGCTGGCGGGCGGGGAGCCGGGCGCCCCGCTGGACCCGCTGGTGGGGTTCGGCGACATGACGGCGATGAACGGCGGGGTGCCGGTGGCCTGCCACGCGTGAGCGGCGGGCGGGCGGTGGCCAGGTGGCGGAAAACCCCCGCCCGGGGCGGTGCGTGACCGACGCCCCACGCACCGGCACTGGACTCCATACCGACTAGTCGGCATGATCGGGGCTGCGATCGACCGATGGACCGCCGACTGCGTAACGGAGGAGCACGATGAGCAAGGCCACCCCTCCCCCTCAGGCCCCGGACCGGGAGGATCCTCCCGGTCTCGACCTGGCCCGATTGCGCGCGCATCTGGACCGGGAGCGGCCGGGGCTGGCCGGCGGCCCGCTGCGTGCGCGGCTGATCGAGGGCGGGCGGTCCAATCTCACCTACCGCGTCACCGACGGCGCGGCCTCCTGGGTCGTCCGCCGGCCGCCGCTCGGCCATGTCCTGGCCACCGCGCACGACATGCGGCGCGAGCACCGGGTGATCAGCGCGCTGCACGACACTCCGGTGCCGGTGCCCGAGGCGCTGCTGCTGTGCGAGGACGAGTCGGTGCTCGGTGCGCCCTTCTATGTGATGGAGCTGGTCGAGGGCACCCCGTACCGCACGGCCGCTCAGCTCGCCGCGCTCGGCCCCGAGCGCACCCGCGCCGTGGTGCTCTCCCTGGTCGACACGCTCGTGGCGCTGCACGCCGTGGACCCCGAGGCCGCCGGGCTCGGCGACTTCGGCCGCCCCGAGGGCTTCCTGGAGCGTCAGCTGCGGCGCTGGGGCAAGCAGCTGGGCGCGTCGAAGAACCGCGACCTGCCGGGGATCGAGGAGCTGCACCAGGCGCTGGGCCGGGCGCTGCCCGCCTCCCCCGCGCCGGCCGTCGTGCACGGCGACTACCGGCTCGACAACGTGCTGGTGGGCGCCGCGAGTGAGCCGGAGGGGCGCGCCCCGGAGGCGAACGAGCCGAAGGGCGGCGCCGACAGCATCAAGGCCGTACTGGACTGGGAGATGTCCACGCTCGGCGATCCGCTGACCGACCTCGGGCTGCTGGTGATGTACAGCTCCGACCTGGGCCTGCCGGAGTCGCCGGTGAGCACCACCAGCGGCGCGCCCGGCCACCCGGCCCCCGAGGAGCTGATCGAGCGCTACGCCGCGGGCTCGGGCCGGGACACCTCCTCGATCGCCTGGTACACGGCCTTCGCCTGGTTCAAGCTCGCCGTGATCCTCGAAGGCATCCACTACCGCTTCACGCTCGGCCAGACCGTCGGCGCCGGGTTCGACCGGATCGGCGAACTCGTCCCCGTCTTCATCGACCGCGGACTCACCACCCTCAAGGAAGGCTGAGGCACCCATGGACTTCGCATTCGACGCCCGCACCGAGGAGCTGCGCGCCCGGCTCCTGGCGTTCATGGACGAGCATGTGTACCCGGCCGAGGAGACCGCCCGTGAGCAGCGGGCCGCGCTCGCCTCGCCGTGGGACACCCCCGCGATCGTCGAGGACCTCAAGGCCGAGGCCCGCCGGCAGGGGCTGTGGAACCTCTTCCTTCCGGACGCCGAGCACGGCGCCGGGCTGACCAATCTCCAGTACGCGCCGCTGGCCGAAATCACCGGCCGCAGCCCGCAGTTGGCGCCCACCGCGCTGAACTGCGCGGCGCCGGACACCGGCAACATGGAGGTGCTGGCGCAGTTCGGCGACGAGGCGCAGCGCAAGCAGTGGCTGGAGCCGCTGCTGGCCGGCGAGATCCGGTCGGCGTTCGCGATGACCGAGCCGGAGGTGGCCTCGTCGGACGCCACCAACATCGAGACGCAGATCACGCGGGACGGCGACGAGTACGTCATCAACGGCCGCAAGTGGTACATCTCCGGGGCGATGAACCCGCTGTGCCGGATCTTCATCGTGATGGGCAAGACCGACCCGGACGGCGCCGACCCGCGCCGCCAGCAGTCGATGGTCCTGGTGCCGCGCGACACCCCCGGCGTCGAGGTCAAGCGGGCCATGCAGGTCTACGGCTACGAGGACCACTGGCACGGCGGCCACGCCGAGGTGCTCTTCCACGACGTACGGGTGCCGGCCGGCAATCTGATCGGCGAGGAGGGCGGCGGCTTCGGCATCGCCCAGGCCCGGCTCGGTCCCGGCCGGATCCACCACTGCATGCGGCTGATCGGCATGGCCGAGCGCGCCATCGAGCTGATGTGCCGGCGCGCGGTCGCCCGTACGGCCTTCGGCAAGCCGCTGGCCCGGCAGGGTGTGGTGCAGGAGTGGATCGCGGACGCCCGGGTGGCGGTGGAGCAGCTGCGGCTGCTGGTGCTGAAGACCGCCTGGCTGATGGACACCGTCGGCAACAAGGGCGCGCACACCGAGATCCAGTCCATCAAGATCGCCACCCCGCGCACGGTCGTGGACATCCTCGACAAGGCGGTCCAGCTGCACGGCGCGGGCGGGGTCAGCCAGGACTTCCCGCTGGCCGAGCTGTGGGCGGGCGCGCGGACGCTGCGGCTCGCGGACGGCCCGGACGAGGTGCACCAGCGGTCGCTGGCGCGCCGTGAGCTCAAGAAGTACCTGTAGGCGACGGACAGCGCCGCACACGGCGCCGAGCCCCGCGGCGTGGGCCCGCGGGGCTCGGCGCCGTCCGTCGTCTCTCAGGGCCGCAGGGCGCGCAGCAGCAGGTCCGCCAGGTGGTCGGCGACCTGCTGCGGGCTGAGCGGGCCGTCCTCGCGGTACCACGTGCCGAGGTGGTGCACCGAGCCGAAGTGGTAGTCCACGACGAGGTCGGCGGGGATGCCGGCGGCGAACACCCCGCTGCGCTGGCCCTCCTCGATCAGGGCCCGGAAGCGCTCGTGGTAGCGCCGCCGCTCGGCGCGCACCTGCTTGTCCTTCTCCGGGCCGAGGTGGTGCATCGAGCGGAAGAAGATCTTGGTGTCGTCGAGGTTCTCGATGGTGGTGACCACGACGTCGGCGGCGGCGTCGCGCAGCCGCCGCTCCACCGGTGCGTCGGCGTCCGCGAAGTGGTCCAGGCGCTCCTGCTGGAGCCGCAGGACCCGGCCGTAGACCTCGTGCAGCAGATCGTCCTTGGAGCCGAAGTAGTGGTACAGGGCGCCCTTGGTGACGCCCGCCGCGTCGACGATCTCCTGGACGGAGGTGCGGTCATAGCCCTGCTCCGCGAAGAGCTTGGTGGCGGTGGCCAGCAGTCTCTGGGCCACCGGCTTCGCGCCGCCGTTGCCGTTGCCGTCCTTCGTGCCGGCCATCGCCCTCACCTGTCCTTCGTGCGTACGTCATGCGCGGTGGCGCAGCTCCCGTCGGAGGATCTTGCCACTCGTGGTCTTGGGAAGCTCGGCCAGGATCTCCACCTCACGGGGGTATTTGTACGCCGCGAGCCGCTCCTGGCAGTAGGCGGACAGCTCGGCGGGCTCGGGAGCCTTCCCCGGACGCAGGCTGACATACGCCTTGACCGTCTCACCGCGGTAGGGGTCGGGCACGCCGACGACCGCCGCCTCGCGCACCGCGGGGTGGCTGTAGAGCACGTCCTCGACCTCCCGCGGCCACACCTTGAAGCCGGCCGCGTTGATCATGTCCTTCTTGCGGTCGACGACGTACAGCCAGCCGTCGGTGTCCATGAAGCCGATGTCGCCGGTGCGCAGTTCGCCGTCCGGGAGGGCCTCGGCGGTGGCGTCGGGGCGGCGCCAGTAGCCGGGGACGACCTGGGGGCCGCGCACCGCGATCTCGCCCTGCTCGCCGAACGGCAGGTCCCGGCCGTCCTCGCCGATGATCCTCACGACCGTGTCGGGGCCGGGCACCCCGACGGCGAGCGTGCCGGACGCCTCGTCGACCGGCGCCCGCCTGCCCGGGGGGACGCTGGCGCAGGGCGCGGTGCACTCGGTCAGGCCGTAGCCGTTGTGGAGGTACGGGCCGAAGTCGGCGCGGAACTTCTCGACGAGGGCGGGCGGCAGCGGCGCGCCGCCGGAGGACATCGTCGTGAAGGACGCGAAGTGGTCGCGGGTGACCTCGGGGTGGGCCATCAGCGCCATGTAGGCGGTGGAGGGGCCGACCGTGTAGGCGGGGCGGTGCTCCAGGAAGGCGTCCAGGACGACGCCCGCCTCGAAGCGGTAGGCGAGCGCGAGGGTGCCGGCGCCTGCGATGCAGGCGGCCAGTTCGCAGACCATGCCGGTGATGTGGAAGAGCGGGGCGAGCGCGAAGTAGGTGGCGCCCTCGGGCAGGCTCAGGCCGGTGCGCTGGCGTTCGGCGTTGTAGGTGATGTTGCCGTGGGTGTTGGTGGCGCCCTTGGGGGTGCCGCTGGTGCCGGAGGTGTAGCAGATCAGCGCGAGGTCGTCGGCGGTGAGCTCGGGGTCGGCGGGCACCGCGCGCAGCCGGCCGGCGGCGCGGGCGGCGGTCAGCAGGTCGTCGGCCCCCTCCTGCGGCCCGAGCGGCTCGCCGCGCAGCACCCGGGCGTCGTCGCGGGTCTGCAGCTCGCGTTCGCAGGTGGTCAGCGCGATCCGTACGGACGGGGCCTCGGCCGCGGTGGCGCGCAGATAGCCGTCCCAGGTGCGGTCGGCGCACAGGACGGCGGTGGCCTCGGCGTCGTTGAGGATGTGCCGCGCCTCGGCGGACTTGTACATGGGGTTCAGGGGCACGACCACCCCGCCGGCCTTCCACACGCCGAGCACCGCGAGCACGAAGTGCGGGGTGTTCTGGAGCATGACCGCGGCCCGGTCGCCGCGCTGGAACCCGCGCCCGGCGAGGTGGGCGGCGATGCCGTCGGAGAGCGCGTCGGTCTCGGCGTAGGACAGCCGGCCGTCGAAGTAGGCGAGCGCGGTGCGGTCGGGGGCGCGGCCGACCGCGGCCCGGAAGGCGTGCAGCATCGAGGAGTGCGGCCGGACGGGGGCGCGCTGGGCGTCGGTGAGCTGTGCCAGCCACGGCTTGTCCTGGTAGGAGGTCATCGGGGTGCGGCCCTTTCTTCCTGATCGCCTGATCATCCCTGCGGGGAACACCTGGGGTGACGCGGGGTGGCGGCCCGGGCCCGGCCCGGCCCGCCGCCCCTTTCTGCGGTCTCCGGTCCGGCCTCGGTCCCTAGGGCCTGTCCGATGGGTCCTGGCCGGGCCCTAGGCGCGTCCCTCCGTCTGTTCCAGCTTCCGCTGGAGGTGGTTCATACCGCCCAGCCAGCGGTCGGGGTCGGTGGCCCGCGCGGCGTAGTAGTCCGCGACCTCGGGGTGCGGCAGCACCAGGAAGCGGCCCTGCTCCATCGCCGTGAAGAGCGCGTCGGCGACGTCAGCGGGCTCGACGGCCGTGGGGGTCAGCACCAGCTCCCCGGCGGTTCCGGTGGCGGCCAGCATGTCGGTGCGGACGCCCTGGGGGCAGATGGCGTGCACGTCGATGCCGCGGTGCCGGTAGGTCAGCGAGAGCCACTCGGCGAAGGCGTAGGCGCCGTGCTTGGTGACGCTGTACGGGGCCGCGGCGACCATCGTGAGCAGGCCGGCCGCGGAGACCGTCGACACGAAGCGCCCCCGGCCGCGCTCCAGCCACTCCGGCAGCAGCGCCTTCGCCGCCCGTACGTGGGCCATGACGTTGACGTCCCAGGCCAGCTCCCAGTCCTCCTCGGGCGCGTCCGGCCCGCCCCCGGTGCCGACCCCGGCATTGGCGCAGAAGACGTCGATCGCGCCGCCGAGCGCCTCGCGGGCGGCCGGGACGACGGCGGAGGCGTCGCCGGGGACCACAAGGGCGCCGATCTCCTCGGCGGTCTGCTTCGCCTTGGCCTCGTCCAGGTCGTTGACCACGACCCGGGCCCCCTCGGCGGCGAACCGGCGGGCCAGGGCGGCGCCGATCCCCCCGCCCGCCCCGGTCACGACGACGGCCTTGTCCCGTACGGCTTCCACTGCTGGGTCTCCCTCGGTCGCATCGGTTCGACTGACAGGCAGACTAACCAGTCGGTATGTCCTGGCGGAAGAGTCCGTCCCCATCGCCGCGGCCCGGTCCGTTCCCCCACGGCGCCCGGCGGGCTAGCGTGCACACGGCACGCACCGGTTGCTCCCCGGCTCCCCTGCTCCCCCTGCTTGGCTGAACACGGAGGTGTACGGATGGCTCTGTCGAGACGCGTTCTGCTCGGGCATCTGGCGGCGACCGGAGCGGCCGGTACGGCACTGGCCGCGGCCGCACGGGCCGCACAGCCGGCGACCGGCGGCGGGCGGCGGGTGCACACCGGCTTCGAGCGGCTGGCCGCCGACGGCTACCGCCTCCTGGACGGCCGCCGGGTCGGCATCGTCACCAACCCCACCGGCATCACCCGTACGGCCGAGCACATCGTGGACGTCCTGCACGCCGACGACCGGGTGCGGCTGACCGCCGTCTTCGGCCCCGAGCACGGGTTCCGCGGCACCGCGCAGGCGGGCGGCTCCGAGGGCCGCTACGACGATCCCGCCACCGGGCTCCCGGTCTACGACACCTACAACAAGAGCGGCAAGGAACTGGCCGCCGTCTTCACCGCCTCCGGCGTGGACACCGTCGTCTTCGACATCCAGGACGTCGGCGCGCGCTTCTACACCTACATCTGGACGCTCTACGACTGCATGATCGCGGCCGTCCTCGCCGGCAAGAGCCTCATCGTCCTCGACCGCCCGAATCCGGTCACCGGCCGCTTCGCCAGCGGCCCGGTGCTGCACAGGGCGTACGCCTCCTTCATCGGCCGCGAGCCGATCTCCCAGGCGCACGGCATGACGGTGCTGGAACTGGCGCTGCTGTTCAACGGCGAGTTCGTCCCCGCGGCCGCCGGACGGCCGGTGGAGCTTCAGACCGTGCCGATGACCGGCTGGCGGCGCGGCGACTTCTACGACGCGACGGGCCTGCCGTGGGTGCCCCCGAGCCCCAACATGCCCACCCCGGACACCGCCCTCGTCTACGCCGGCACCTGCCTGTTCGAGGGCACCAACCTCTCCGAGGGTCGCGGCACCACCCGCCCCTTCGAGCTGCTGGGCGCCGACGGCGTCGACCGCCGCTGGGCCGCGGCCGCCAACGCACTCGACCTGCCCGGCGTGCACTTCAGGGAGACCTACTTCGCGCCCACCTTCTCCAAGTTCCAGGGCAGGACGATCGGCGGAGTCCAGCTCCATGTGCACGACCGGGAGGCGTACGACCCGGTGCGCACCGGTATCGCGCTGCTGGTGACCGCCAAGCGGGTCTGGGACGGCTTCGCCTGGCGCCCCGACAACGGCATCGACCGGCTGACCGGATCGTCGACGGTACGCAAGATGATCGACGCGGGCGCGGAGCCGGACGAGATCGTCGCCGCCTGGCAGGCGGATCTCGCCGAATTCCGCGCCGTACGCGCCCGCTATCTCCGCTACCCGTCACCTCACTGACCGGGGCGGCGCACGGCGGCGGGAACGCCCCGCACGGCCCGTCCGATCGACCGGCCCGTAGAAGCTGAAGCTCATGAACGCCCCATGTCCGCCCTCGGCCGCCGCGGAGAAGAAGGCGACGAGCCCTTGGTTTACAGCCTGTTCGGCCCCTTGCTCGAACCGTGCCGGCGAGTGTTCCACAGGGCACTGACAACGGGCCGTGGCCGCCGGCGCGCTGCACCGGAGGCCGCCCGTCTCACGTACCGGGACGGCGCGTTCGGGTATTGACTGCCCGGTACACCGACCAGGAAAGTGCGCTGGTGAACAATGACGCGACAGAGGTACGGAAGACGGCGGACGGTGCGTGTGACGGGGGCGAGAGTCTGCGGCGGGTGGCCGTGGCCTCGTTCATCGGGACGGCCATCGAGTTCTACGACTTCTACATCTACGGGACGGCCGCCGCGCTCGTCCTCAACCAGGCGTTCTTTCCGACCCTCTCGCCGGTCAACGCCACCCTGGCGGCGTTCTCCACCTACGCGGTGGCGTTCGCCGCGCGGCCGATCGGGTCGGTGGTCTTCGGCCACTTCGGCGACCGGGTGGGCCGCAAGTCCGTGCTGGTCGCCTCGCTGCTGCTGATGGGGCTGTCCACGGCGCTGGTCGGGCTGCTGCCGGGCTACGGCACCTTGGGGCTCTGGGCGCCGCTGCTGCTGATCGCGCTGCGCTTCCTGCAGGGCATCGGCCTGGGCGGCGAGTGGGGCGGGGCCGCGCTGCTCGCGGTCGAGCATGCGCCGCGCGGACGCCGCGGGCTCTACGCCGCCTTCCCGCAGCTCGGCCCGTCCGTCGGATTCCTCGCGGCGACCGGGGTGTTCTGGCTGCTGTCGTCCGTGCTGGACGACGCGGCGTTCCGCTCGTGGGGCTGGCGGGTGCCGTTCCTGCTGTCGTTCCTGCTGGTCGGCGTCGGGTTGTTCGTACGGCTGAAGATCAGCGAGACGCCGGTGTTCGCGAAGGTGAGGGACGCCCAGGAGGCCAGCAGGGTCCCCGCGGTCGATGTGCTGCGCCGGCATCCGCGCGAACTGCTGCTGGGCGCGGGCGGCATGATCGTCGCCTACGGGCTCTTCTACACCGCGACGACCTACTGCCTGTCCTACGCGACCGGCGAGCTGGGCGTCTCCCGCAACACCATGCTGGGGCTCTCGCTGATCGCCTGCCTCTTCCTGGCCGCCGGCACCTGGCTCGCCGCCACCCGCTCCGACCGCGCCGGCCGCCGCAGGCTGGTCCTGGCGGGCAGCGGCCTGGCCGTGCTGTGGGGCCTGGTGCTCTTCCCGCTGCTGGACACCCGGCAGCCGGCGCTGATCGCGCTCGGCCTCGGCGGCGCGCTGTTCTGCATGGGCGTGGTGTACGGCCCGATGGGCGCGTATCTACCGGAGCTGTTCGGTACGGCGGTGCGGTACTCGGGCGCCTCGCTGGCCTACAACCTGGGCGGGGTGCTGGGCGGGGCGGTGGCGCCGCTGGCCGCCACCCGGCTCCAGTCGGCGTTCGGCTCCGCGTCGGTGGGCTGGTACGTGAGCGCCATGGCGGTCGTCTCGCTGCTGTGCGTCCTGGCGCTGCCGGAGACCCGGGAGCGGGAACTGGCCTGAGGGCCCGGCGCCGCGCCCCGCGGTCGGGTGCCGGCGGACCGGGGCGCGGGCCTCACGAGCTGAGCCACCACCGGCCGCTCTCCCTCGACAGCGCGTCCCACAGGAGGTTGAGGGGGTGGCCGGGCGGATACGACGCCCGCTCCCCGCGCCGGGTGAAGACGCCGACCAGCACCTCGGTCAGGGGCTCCGTCTCCCCGACGATCTCCAGGGTGCGCAGCCCGCCGGCCTCCGGGAGGCGACCGTCCGCGGCCGCCTCCCCGATGCCCCGGGTGACCAGCATCGCCCCGCTGACGACCCCGGAGCGCAGCAGCTCGAAGCCGTAGTGCGCGGCCTCGATCTCGGCCGCGACGGACAGCCGCTGGCGGTAGTCGGGGCCGTACCACGCGGTCAGGAAGCGGCCGATGAGGCCGCGCGCGGAGATCACCAGGGGCAGCCGGGGCAGCTCGCTCGCGCCGAGGGAGGTGCCGGGCAGCCGCTCCGGCGGCAGGTTCGTCAGCAGCGACAGGCCGCTGCGGCGCCACTCCATGACCTCGTACGGGGCCAGCAGTTCGGCCTCCGCGCCTTCGGTGACCACGACGCTGCCGCAGACCAGGTCGAGTTCCTTGGAGCGCAGTTTGGTGAAGAGGTCGCCGGTGCGGACGTGTGTGACCTTGAGGTCGACGCCGTCGCGTTCGTAGTCCTCGCGGACCCGCTCCACCGCGTCCAGCAGGAAGCCGAGGGTGTAGCGGGTGGTGCCGACGGAGAGCGTCCTGCCGAGCCGGCGGCGGGCGTCGCGTACGCCGTCCGACCATTCGCCGAGGGTGCGCCGCGCCAGGTCGACCAGCGCCTCGCCGGTCGCGGTGAACAGGGCGTCCCTCCCCCGCCCCTGTTTGAGCACCAGCTCCTCGCCGCACAGTGCGGCGAAGGTGCGGTTCATGGTGTCCAGTTGCTTCTGCACGCTGGACTGCCCGCGGCCCAGCCGGCGCGCGGCGCCCAGCGCGGTACCCGTCTCATGGACGACGATCAGTGTGCGCAGCTGGTCCATGGTGGTGTCCAGCAGCTCCGGCGGGTACTGCTTGGGACCTGACACGGTCATGCGCGCCCAACTCGCTTTCCCTCCCCGGAGATCAGGACTGTGCAGCATACCCGCGCACACATGCGAAGGCCCCGGGGTCCCGCCCCGGGGCCTTCACCCGCCGGAAACCGTGTCCGGTACCCGTCTACCGGTGTCCGGTACCCGTCTGACGGTGTGCCGGGAACTCCACGACCTGCTGATAGGTCGGCCGGTTCTGCCAGCTGATGGTGTCGTGGGTCAGACCGCCCACCGCGCGGTGGATGATGGCGTCCGCGCACCACTGGTCACCGGCCTTGCAGCTCGCGTCGCCCGGATAGACCTGCTCGGCCGTCTTGCCGCTCGCCTGCCCAAGGGTCGCCAGCAGGGTGTCACGGCAGGCGGACAGCTCGCCGCCGCCGCAGTAGCGCCGGGCGAGCGGGCCCTGGACCTTGTCGCCGAGCACCGAGCGCAGGTCCTTGTCCGCGTAGCTCCACCAGCCGTACTGGAACGCCGATCCTGCGTGCGCCCCGGTCGGGCCGTGGCCGGCCGACGGCGACTCGTCGATCGCCAGGTTGGCGCCCAGCGCGCCGTACAGGTCGCCGCCCAGCCCCGGCTTGAAGACGGACTCGATCATCAGCGGCCACCAGGCGTCCATCAACCGGACCGCGTCGGGGTGGGTGTAGGTGTGCGAGCCGGCGGCGGTCTCCCGGCGCTGGGCGCCGTCCTTGGCCCATGCCTGGAGCTGCTGGACCGCGGTCCTCAGCCGGGGGTCGGTGACCGGCTTGCTGCCCAGCACCCGCAGGAGTTCGGGCAGTACGTCCTCACCGCGCAGGTCGGTGACGGCGGCCTCGGACATCGCCCGGGTCAGCGAGGCCCGGGTCACCCCGCCCTCCTTGGTCAGCGCGCGCACCCGGTCGTCCAGCAGGTTGCCGCGGTGCACCGAGCCGTTGCCGAAGCCGGCCGAGTCGTAGTCCTTTGCCTGCTTGTTGTTCCAGGAGATGTAGTAGTCCTGGTTGACGGACTGCGGGTGCTGGGCGGGCGGGGTGTAGTCGGTGGTGTTGGTGGCGGGGTCGTAGCCCTGCCACTCATAGGCGTCGTCCGCCGTGATGGGCAGCGACGGGTCGACGGCGGGGTTGCGGACCGGGTTGAGGCCGCTGTTGTAGTACGCGGTGTCGCGGGAGTCGGCGTAGAACCAGTTGAAGGCGTAGCCGATGTGCTGGGCGGCCTTCTGGAAGGACCGGGCGTCGCGTACCGCGGAGGGGTCGTTGAGCATCTGGAAGCCGATGATCGAGTCGGCCTCGTGGCGGTAGGTGGAGCGCTGCGCGGTGTAGGCGACGGGCTTGCCGCGGACGGTGGCGCGGTGGGTGACGGTCCCGTACTTGGTCCGGAAGACCTGCATCCGGTACGAGCCGGCCGCCGTCGGGTCGGCGATGGTGGGCTTCCAGGAGTTGGTGTGCTCCAGCTTCTCCATGGGGACGCAGGAGCCGCGGTAGCGGTAGGACGTGGAGTCCTTGGTGGCCGGCGAGCCGTCGGCGTTGCACAGCTCGACCGCGTAGGTGTCGGTGATGTCCTGGCCGGCGGAGGTGGCGCTCCAGGCGTAGTCCTGGCCGCGGCCGAGCTGGACGTACATCCCGACGCCCGCGAAGGAGGCGCCGCGGGCGCTGATGCCGGGCCCCTGGATCTCCTGGAGCATCAGCAGCTGGGGCGCGAAGTAGCCGGTCTGCGGGCCGAAGACGGCGACCGGGTGCCCGCTGGCGGTGTGCTTGCCGGAGACCAGCAGGGCGTTGGACATCCCGCGGCGCTGGTTGGGGTTGAAGCTGCCCTTGGGCAGCACCCCGTCCTTGAACAGGCCCTCCAGCTTGCGGAACTTCTTCGGGGCCGCGACCGGGTCCCGGGGCGGGGTACCGCTCTTGGTGGTCGCAGCGCCGGTGCGGTCGAAGACCAGCGGCTCGGGGGTGACCGAGCCGCGGTCCGGCAGCGCCGTGCCCTTGGCCTCGGCCGGCTTGACGGCGAACGGGAAGCTGCTGCCGTCGTGCAGGGTCTTGGCCGCCTCGGGGTCGTTGCGCTCCCGGAAGGACTCCCAGACCTCGGTGCCCTTCTCGGCGCCGTACTTCTGCTGGGCGGCCAGCAGGGACAGCGCGTTGGTGACCTCGCCGCCCCCGCCGTTGCCGAAGAGGCCGCCGACCACGGAGGCCAGCGCTATCAGGTCGGTGAGCTTGAAGGGCGCGATCTCACCGGCGTTGGTGATCGCGTCGATATGCCCGGTGAGCACGTACTCGCCGGGGAAGTAGCGGCCGTTCTTGGACTGCTCGCGGTAGGCGTTGATGCCGTCCACGTACGCCTGGGCGTCGGCCATCGCCTGCTTGCCGCGCTCGCCGTTGTGGTCCTTGATGTAGTCGACCTGCTGCTGGAGGTCCTTCTCGGTGTACGGCGCCTGCGGCCAGAACTGCTGCTCCAGGCCCTGGTTGGCGAGCGCGCCGCCGGCGAAGGAGGTCAGCTCGCCGCGGCCGATGTGGCGGAAGAGGTCCATCAGCCAGAGCCGGTCCTGGCCCGCGGCGAATCCGGCGCCGAATTCGGTGCCGTAGCGGGTGGTGCCCTTGATGTGCGGGACGCCGGTCTTCTTGTCGCGGGTGATGGTGACGTCGTCGCGGGGCGCGGTGACCTTGCCGACCTGGCCGTCGGGGACGCCGAAGGAGGCGTCGTTGAAGAACTGGGTGAGGGTGTCGTCGGTGAGCGACTGGTAGCCGCTCGCCAGCGCGCCGTACGGGGCGAGTTGGTCGGTGGAGTGCTCGGGGTGGGTGCCGAACAGCTTGTTGCCGAGGATCTCCACCAGGGTGGCGTTGCCGGTGGCGCCGGGCGGCAGGATGTCGGCGCACTGGCCTTCGCAGTAGTCGTGGGCATCGCTCGGCGCGGCGGCCGCGGTGGGGGGTGGTGCCAAGACCGTGGCACCCAAGGCGAACAGGGCCGCCGCGGCGGCGGTCCTGAGCCTTCCGGTACGTCGTCGCATCCCTGCTCCTCGATGGGGGTCCCCCCTGCTCCTCACGAACTCGGGGGAGGGTGGGCGGGACGTTACCGGCGGTTATCCCTGGCGGGAAGATGAACAACAGTCATCTTTTCCTCTTCCCCACACGCAACGGCCGCCACCGGCGTGACATCTCACGGCAACACCGGCGAACCGCACGAAAGTTCGATGGATCCAGGCGGCGGCCGGCTACGTCCCATCCCCGTCCAGTCGGGTCCTCCCCCCGGAGGTGGGATGAAATGGCCGGTTTCAGAGCCCTCGCAGAACAGGTCCGCAATCCACGACTCGTCGCAGCTCAGCGGCGCACCGCCCTGCGCAAGTGCCTTGAACGCTTCGCCCCTTACGGACACCGGGCGACCTGGCACCATCTGTGCACCCGGGCCGGTATCGCGACCCAGGACCGCGATCCGGACCCGGAGCGGCTGGTCGCCGCGCTGACCGAGCTGGAGGAGGCCCGCGCCCTCTGGCTCACGTACGAGGAGGAGTTCGCCGCCCGGCGCCGCAAGGAGAAGCACGACGGCATCCGGCAGCCCAGCGCGATCGACGACTGGCACCGGCGGACCTGGGGCGGCTGCGACATCGTGCCGTGCGAGTCCCCGCAGCGGCACCCGGCGGCCCGGCTCGCGGTGGTGCTGCGCCGCATGATCGTGGCGATGGAGACCGGGCGGCCGCGCCGGGACTGCCCGGTGTGCGGCGGCACGCGCTTCGCCTGGCTCCCGGAGACCGCCGACGCCCCGGCGCCCGGGCCGGCCTGCCGGCAGTGCGGGGTGCTGGCCCCGGTGTCGGTGCTGACCCGTGAGGCGCTGACCTCGGCGGGCCGGGCCCATGGCGCGGGGGCGTTCGCCGCGGCCTGAGCCCGTCGGCCGCCGCTGCTTGCCGCCGCCTGCCGCCGCAGGAGCGGTCCGGCACCGCGGCCGGAGTCGTTGTCGGCCCCCGGTGCCATCATCGAAGGCATGTTGCAGGTATGTCTCAACGGACCGCGGACCGCGGCCGATTCGGGCGCGGTGCCGATGTCTCCGGCGGCGCTCGCCGAGGCGGCGCGGCAGGCGGTGGCGGCCGGCGCCGAGGACGTCCATGTCCACCCCAAGACCCCGTGCGGCCGTGACTCCCTCTCGCCGCGCGTGGTCGGCCCCGCCCTGGAGGCCGTCCGGGCGGCGGTGGACGTCCCGGTGGGCGTGACGACCGGCGCCTGGACCGAGCCGGATCTCCCCCACCGCCGGGTGGACCGGATCAGATCCTGGAGGTGCCCCATGGCATCGAGGACACCCTCCTGATGCCCGACGGCACCCCGGCCGACGGCAACGCCGCATTGGTGCGCGCCGCGGCGACTTCGGCGTGCGGCCTTCCCGGAGGGTGACCGGCGAGGTACGTTCCGCCGCATGAACGCGCCCGCCCGTTCCCGCACCGTCGCCCCTCCGGGGTGGAGCCGGTGGCTCGTCCCGCCCGCCGCCCTGTCCATCCATCTCGCCATCGGACAGACCTACGCCTGGAGCGTGTTCAAACCGCCCCTGGAGTCCGCCCTCCAGCTGTCGGGGACGGCCTCCGCGCTCCCCTTCCAGCTGGCCATCGTGATGCTCGGGCTCTCCGCCGCGTTCGGGGGCACCCTCGTCGAACGCAACGGCCCGCGCTGGGCGATGTCCGTCTCGGCCCTCTGCTTCTGCAGCGGCTTACTCGTGGCCGCCCTCGGCGCCGCCACCGGCCGGTACTGGCTGATCGTCCTCGGATACGGCGCCATCGGCGGCGTCGGCCTGGGCATCGGCTATATCTCCCCCGTCTCCACCCTCATCAAGTGGTTCCCCGACCGCCCCGGGATGGCCACCGGCATCGCCATCATGGGCTTCGGCGGCGGCGCGCTGATCGCCTCGCCCTGGACCACCCACCTGCTCGCCGCCCTGGGTTCGGACACCTCCGGGATCGCCCGGACCCTCCTGGTCATGGGCCTGGCCTACGCGGTTTTCATGTCCCTGGGCGTGCTGCTGGTGCGGGTCCCCGCCGACGACCGGGAGCCGCCGGGCCGACCGGCCGCGGGCGCCTCGACGGCCCGGCCACTGGTCACCACCGCCCGGGTCTCGGCCCGCGGCGCGCTGCGCACCCCGCAGTTCTGGTGTCTGTGGGTGGTCCTCTGCATGAACGTCACCGCGGGCATCGGCATCCTGGAGAAGGCCGCCCCGATGGTCTCCGACTTCTTCGCCCGCACCGCGGCACCGGTGAGCGCGTCGGCCGCGGCCGGTTTCGTGGGCCTGCTCTCGCTGGCCAACATGCTCGGCCGGATCGTCTGGTCCTCCGCGTCCGACCTGGCCGGCCGCAAGAACGCCTACCGTCTCTACCTCGGCGTCGGCGCCCTGATGTATCTGCTGATCGCGCTGGCCGGCGATGCTTCCAAGCCGTTGTTCATCGTCTGCGCGGCGGTGATCCTGTCGTTCTACGGCGGCGGGTTCGCCACCCTCCCGGCGTATGTGAAGGACCTGTTCGGCACGTATCAGGTGGGTGCGATCCACGGCCGGCTGCTGACGGCCTGGTCCACCGCGGGCGTGCTCGGCCCGCTGATCGTCAACGCCGTCGCCGACAGCCGGAAGGCCGCCGGCCGCAGCGGCCCGGACCTGTACTCCACCTCTTTCTTCATCATGATCGGGCTGCTGGCCGTGGGCTTCGCCGCCAACGAGCTGGTCCGGCCCGTGCACCCCCGCCACCGCCAACCACCCGCGTCCGACGAGCGGTCGGCCGCCGGCCGCCGTGCCGCGACCGGGTCCGCGCCCGCCGATGTGAAGGGAGCCGAGCAGTGACCGCCCGCCGCGCCCTCCTCCTCGCCCTGGTCTGGTTGTGGGTGGCCGTCCCCTTCCTGTACGGCCTTTACGAACTCACCCTCAAGCTGAAACAACTGTTCACGGGCTGATCACCCGCACCGGCAGCGCACCCGGCGCGGGCACCGGCCCCCGCGCCCGTACGGCACCAGGGCCGCGCGGGCACCCGTAGGAGGGAGACGTCCATGGCCGAGCTACACGATCTGTCCGCGCTCGAACAGGCCGAGGGGATCCGGTCCGGGGAGCTCTCCCCCGTGGAGCTGACCGAGCACTACCTCGCGCGGATCGATCGGCTCGACGACACACTGGGCGCCTTCATCACCCGTACCCCCGAGATCGCCCGCAAGCAGGCCGCGGAGGCCGAGAGCGAGGCCGCCGCGGCCCGCCGCGAGGGCCGCGAACTGCCGCCGCTGCACGGCGTACCGGTCCCCATGAAGGACCTCCACCAGGTCGCCGGGGTGCGCTGCACGATGGGCTCGCAGGCGCTGGCCGAGAACGTGCCGGCGGTCGACGACCACGTCACCGGCAAGCTGCGGGCGGGCGGCACCATCCTGCTCGGCAAGACCAACACCCCCGAATTCGGGCTGCCCTGCTACACCGAGAACGGCTTCGCCCCGCCCGCCCGCACCCCCTGGGACCTGACGCGCTCGGCCGGCGGCTCCAGCGGCGGCGCGGCCGCGGCGGTCGCCGGCGGCCTGGCCCCCGTCGCGCACGCCAGCGACGGCGGCGGCTCGATCCGCATCCCGGCGTCGGTCTGCGGGCTGTACGGCATCAAGCCCAGCCGCGGCCGGATCAGCAGCGGTCCGCTGATGCACGACATCACGGGACTTGCGACCTCCGGCCCGCTGGCCCGTACGGTCGCCGACGCGGCCACCCTGCTGGACGTCATGGCGGGCACGATGCCCGGCGACCCGTACGCGGCGCCGTCGCTGCCGCCCGGCGAGACCTTCGCCTCGTACGCCCTGCGCGATCCCGGCCGGCTGCGGATCGCCTGCCTGACCGGGGCGCCCATCCCGGGCGTCGAGATCCACCCCGACTGCCGCACGGCCGCCGACGACACCGCCGCGCTGCTGACCGGCCTCGGCCACGAGGTCGAGCAGCTCTCGCTGCCGTCGGACGACTCGATCCGCGAGGCGTTCACCCGTGTCTGGTCCGTGATGGCCGCGAACCAGCCGGTCCCGCCGGAGGGCGAGGAGCTGCTGATGCCGCTCACCCGCTATCTGCGCGAGCGCGGCGGGCAGGTCTCCGGGACGGAGTTCGCGCGCTCGATGTACGCCTTCCGCATGCTCGCCCAGTCCCTCGCCGACGGCCTGATGCCGCCGGGCACCGGCTACGACGTGATCCTCTCGCCGACCCTGGCGACGCCCCCGGTGGCCGTCGGCGCACTGCGCAACGACGACGATCCGCAGGCCGAGTTCGCCGCCCTCGGCGGCTTCACCCCGTTCACCGCGCTCTGCAACGCCACCGGCCAGCCCGCGGTCAACGTCCCGCTGCACTGGAACTCCGAGGGGCTGCCGATCGGTGTGATGTTCGCCGGCCGGTACGGCGACGAGGCGACGCTGATCGCGCTGTCCGCACAGCTGGAGCAGGCCCGCCCGTGGGCGGCCCGCAAGCCGGCCCTGTGGTGAGTGCGGGCCCGACGACCGCCCGCGCTCAGCCCTGCGCGCCCTGCGGGCCGCACGGCGACGGCACGGCCTCCTGACGCGGCAAGCCGTCCTCGGGTCCGGACGGCGCGGGCTCCGGGTCCTTGGCGCGGCGGTCGACCCGCAGCCGCCGGGCGCCGGGCCCCTGTTCGCCGAGGTTGTCGTAGGGGTTGGACAGCGCGCACTTCTCCAGCGAGAGGCAGCCGCAGCCGATGCAGTCGGTCAGCCGGTCGCGCAGCTCGACGAGTTGGCTGATCCGCTCGTCCAGCTCGGAGCGCCACACCTGGGAGAGCCGGGCCCAGTCGTCGCGGTTGGGGGTGCGCTCGTCCGGCAGCTCCGCCAGCGCGTCCCGGATCACCGCGAGCGGGATCCCGACCCGCTGCGCCGCCCGTACGAAGGCGACCCGGCGCAGCGCGTCCCGGGAGTAGCGGCGCTGGTTGCCCGCCGTCCGGGTGCTGCTGATCAGCCCCTTGGACTCGTAGAAGTGCAGCGCGGACACCGCGGCGCCGCTGCGCGCGGAGAGCTGGCCGACGGAGAGCTCATGAACCTTGAACGGAAGCTGGGGCACTTCTCCAGCCTAGGGCCTGTCCGATGGGTCAGGGTCGGAAAGACCGCGGCGTCTGGTGCGGTGCATCGCAAGGCGCCGGAGCGTCTCGATAGCGGAGCTATCGGGATGATTCGGCAACGCCGCGAGGTGCCGTGCCAGAAGCCGCGGGCCCGGCCAGGATCCATCGGACAGGCCCTAAGGGCTGGCCCGTAGCCGCGGCTCTTCCGCAAGCGTTGACAGCGGGTATCCGCACCCGCATGCTGAGCAAGCGCTTAGTAAGTGCTTGCTCAGCGTCGGCCCGGTGTGCGACGGCGGCACCCGGTGCACGGCGGCGTAGGTGGATCCAAGGAGGCAGACGGAGATGGCAGAGCCCCGAGTGTTTGCGTCGCTCGACGAGCTGCGGGCCGCGGTCGGCGAGGAACTGGGCACCAGCGACTGGCTGGAGATCGACCAGAAGCGGATCGACCTCTTCGCGGACGCCACCGGCGACCACCAGTGGATCCATGTGGACCAGGAGCGGGCCGCGGCGGGCCCGTTCGGCACCCCCATCGCGCACGGCTATCTGACGCTGTCGCTGCTGCCCGCCTTCGTGCCGCAGCTGATGCGGGTCGACAACGTGAAGATGGGGATCAACTACGGCACGAACAAGGTGCGCTTCCCGGCCACGGTGCCGGTCGGCTCGCGGCTGCGCGCCACCGCGAAGATCGCCGACGTCGCCGAGGTCACGGGCGGTGTGCAGCTCACCACGGTGGTGACGATCGAGCGCGAGGGCGGCGACAAGCCGGTGTGCGTCGCGGAGTCGGTCAGCCGTTTCTACCTGTAGCGGGGCCCGCCGGGTCGGCGCCCACCATCCGCAGCACGAGGTCGGCGTAGAGCGCGCCGACCTCGTCGGGGGTGCGCCGGCCGTCCGCCGAGAACCAGCGGGCGACGTCCACGCACAGCGACAGCACCGCCAGGGTGGTGCCCGGTACGTCGTCGGCCCGGAACTCCCCGCTGTCCGCGCCGTCCTGGATGATCTGCCGCAGCAGATGGTCCGTCCGGCGGCGCAGACCGGCGATCTCGGTGTAGTGCTCGGGGCTCAGCGCCTGGAGTTCGTACTGGATGACCCGGGCGGTGGTGTGGTGCTCGGCGTGCCAGCGGGCGAAGGTCCGCACCGCGTCGCGCAGCCGCTCGGTGGCGCCGCCCTCGGCCTCGGCGGCGGCGCCCATGATGCGCAGGGCCTTTTCGTGGCCGATGCCGCTGATGCGGTAGAGCAGCTCTTCCTTGGTCTTGTAGTGGATGTAGAGGGCCGCCGGGCTCATACCGGCCCGGCCGGCGATGTCGCGGGTGGTGGTGGCGTGGTAGCCGCGCTCGGCGAACGCCTCGACGGCGGCGCCGACCAGCCGCCGCGCTGCGTCCGGGGTCACCCCGGCCCACTCCTGGTTCTCCTCCGCAGCCTGCTCCGCCGCCGCACCCATCGCCGCACCCCGCTCCTCGATCCGCCAGGGACGTTCCTTGGACGGATCGAACACCATACCGCGCTACTGAGCAAGCGCTTAGGGCCTGTCCGGTGGCGGGACCGGACAGGCCCGAGGGCCGCGGCGCGCGGCCCGGCGCCCGCACGAGGGGGTCAGAACGCCGAGACCCCCGTCAGCGCACGGCCGATGACCAGCTTCTGTATCTGGCTGGTGCCCTCGTAGAGGGTCATCACCCGGGCGTCGCGCAGCAGCTTGCCGACCGGGTACTCGTCGATATAGCCATAGCCCCCGAAGACCTGGAGCGCATTGTTGGCGGCGCGCACCGCGGCCTCGGAGGCGAACAGCTTGGCCTGGGAGGCGGCGGTGGCGAACGGCTCACCGCGCTCGATGAGATCGGCCACCCGCCAGGTCAGCAGCCGCGCGGCCTCCACATCCACCGCGATATCGCTGATCAGCTCCTGCACCAGCTGATGCCGGGCGATCGGCTTGCCGAACTGCTCGCGCCGGCCCGCGTAGCCGATCGCGGCGTCCAGTGCGGCCTGGGCGATGCCCACACAGCCGGCGGCGACCGACATCCGCCCCTTGGCCAGCGCGGACATCGCCACCGAGAAGCCCTTGCCCTCGGGGCCCAGCATCGCGGCGGCCGGAACCCGTACGCCGTCCAGCACCAGCTCCGCGGTGGCCTGGCCGCGCAGCCCCAGCTTCCCGTGGATCTCACGGCGCGTCAGGCCGGGGCTGTCGGTCGGCACGAGGAAGGCGCTGATGCCCCGATGGCCCGGGGCGTCGCCGGTGCGGGCGAAGAGCAGCACCACATCGGCCCAGGTGCCGTTGGTGATGAACATCTTGGCGCCGTCGACGATGTAGTCGTCCCCGTCCCGGACCGCCCGGGTGGCGAGTTGCGCCGCGTCGGAGCCGGTGCCCGGCTCGGTCAGGCCGAAGCAGCCGACCGCCTCGCCCGAGGTCAGCCGCGGCAGCCACTCCCGCTTGTGCCGCTCCTCGCCCCAGGAGGCGATGGTCTTGGCCACCAGGCCGAGCGAGACGGAGACGATGCCGCGCACCGCGGAGTCGCCGCGGCCCAGCTCCTCGGTCACCAGGACGTAGGAGAGGTGGTCGCCGCCGGAACCGCCGTACTCCTCCGGAACGGTGAGTCCGAGGAAGCCGAGGTCGCCGAGCTTTTCGACGATGCCGCGGTCGACCTTCTCCGCGCGGTCCCAGGCGGCGGCGTGCGGCGCGACCTCGCGGTCGACGAAGTCCCGGGCGAGCCGCCGCACCGCGGCCTGCTCCGCGCTGAGCTCCAGATCCATCCGGCCCCCTCCTGACCATGAGCAGTGCCGCGCGCCCTCGTCGCACGCCGTTAATTAGCACTGCTAGTTTTCGCTGGGCGCCTCTACTATGTGCGCCATGGCCCGACCCCGCAAGCCCCTGCTGAGCCGCGAGCGCATCGTCTCCACGGCGCTTGCGCTGATCGACTCCGAAGGGCTGCCGGCGCTGTCGACCCGGCGGCTGGCGGCGGAGCTGGGCGTGAGCGGGCCGTCCCTGTACAACCACTTCACGACCAAGGACGAGATCCTCGACGCGGTCGCCGACACGGTCATCGCCAAGGTCGATGTGTCGACATTCGAGAAGAGCACGGACTGGCGCGCCGGGCTGCTGGACTGGGCCCGCTCCTACCGCGCGGCGCTCGCCGCCCATCCGCACATCGTGCCGTTCCTGGCCCAGGGGCCGGGCCGGCGCCCGGCCGGACTGAAGATGGCCGACGCGGCGTTCGGCGGCATGGTCGAGGCGGGCTGGCCGCCCGCACAGGCCACCCGGGTCTGCGCGATGGTCCGCTACTTCGTGGCGGGCTCCGCCCTGGGCTCGTTCGCCCGCGGCTTCGTGGACGACCCGAGCGCGTACGACCCCGCCGACTATCCGCACCTGGGCCAGGCGCATCTGCTCGCGGAGCATCAGCGCCAGGTGGACGAGGGCGCGTTCGAGACCGGTCTGCGCGCCCTGGTGGACGGCCTGGCGCTGCAGCACCCCGAGACGGCACCGCCGCCGGGCCCCACGCGCTCATGAGCACCGGTCGCCGGCTGTAAAGTGCACCAGCCTCTGACGGGCAGGGGCGCGGTGCGGGAAGCAGGAGGCGGCGTGCGCCAGTGGGGCACGGCCATCAACGGCCCCTTTCAGACGCCTTACGGACGGTTCGTCATCGAGGTGCTGCGCGGACAGGCGCAGGTCGACTTCCTGCCGAACGCGCTGACCGGCGCGGTGTTCTCGATCGGCCTGTTCGCGGCGGGCTGGGGCTACGGGCTCTACGGGCTGATCGGCACGGCCGTCGGTACCGCCACCGCCCGCTTCCTGGGCGTGGACCGGGACCGGATCACCGCGGGCCTCGAAGGGTTCAACGCCTGCCTGGTGGCGGTCGGCTGCGCGGTGTTCCTCGGCGCCGACCGCCCCTCCACCGCCCTGCTCGCCCTGGCCGGCAGCGCGGTGGTCACCGTACTGACCGGTGCCGCCGCCCGGATACTGGCCACCTGGGACCTGCCGGCCTTCACCCTGCCCTTCTGCCTGACGGCCAGCGCGCTGACCATCGCCGCGCCGGGATTCCAGCGGGTCTGGCACCAGGACGCGGGTCCGGCCGCGCTGCCCCGCCCGGCCGTCGGGCCCGCCGCCCTCACCTTCTCCGACCTCTGGCACGCCTTCTTCGCCAACGTCGGGCAGATCTTCTTCATGCCGCAGTGGTACGTCGGCCTGATCTTCCTGGCCGGCATCTTCGTCGCCTGCCGGCGGGCGGGCGCACTGGCCTGTGTCGGCAGCGCCGTCGGCATCGGCACCGCATGGGCCCTGGGCGCCCCCGCCGAGCAGGTGGCCGAGGGCGCGCTGGGCTACAACGCCGTGCTGGTCGCGATGGCGCTGTGCGGGGTCTTCCTCGTCGCGGACGGCTGGAGCCTGGCGTACGCGGTGGCCGGCGCCGGCGCCGCGACGGTGCTCACCCCGGCACTGGCCGCCGTCTTCGCACCGTCCGGCGGCCACGCCTTCACCTGGCCGTTCGTCCTGGTCTCGCTGGCCTTCCTGACCGCGGCACCGGCCTTCCCCCGGCTGCGCAGGGCGGAGAGGAGGGCCGCGGCGGCGGACCCGGCGGGGGAATGAGCCGGCGCCGGGTGCCGCCGCCCGGTCGGTCGTCCGGTCGGTCGTCCGGCCTCCGCTAGAAGACCACCAGCGCCCGTCCGCCCTTGCCGGCCAGCATCGCCTCGAAGGCGGCCGGGATGCCGTCGAGGCCGATCCGGTCGGTGACCAGGCCGGAGAGGTCCAGGGCACCGGAGCGGACATGCGCGGCGATGACGGGGAGGTCGCGGGCGGGGTCGCTGTTGCCGTAGACGCAGCCGGAGAGGGTCCGGCCGAAGTAGAAGATCTCCAGGGCGGAGAAGGTCACCTGCTGGTCCTGACCGCCGATGCCGACGACCGTCGTCCGGCCGCCGCGCCGGGTGGAGGTCCAGGCCGTCCGGATGGTGTCGGCGCGGCCCACGCACTCGATGGCGACATCGGCGCCCACGCCCCCGGTGAGCCTGCGGATCCGCTTGGCGCCCTCCTTCTCGAAGAACGCGGCGCCGTCGGCCACCACGAACTCGGTGGCACCGGCCGAGCGGGCCAGCTCCTCCTTGTCCGGGGAGACGTCCACGGCCACGATCGGGCCCGCCCCGGCGATCCGTGCCGCCTGCAGCGTGGCCAGCCCCACCCCGCCGACGCCGAAGACCACCACCGACTCCCCCGCGCGCACCCGCGCGCTGTGGTGCACCGCGCCCCAGCCGGTGAGCACCGCGCAGCCGAGCAGCGCGGCGTCGGCGAGCGGCACCCCGGCCGGCAGCGGCAGCGCGGCGTGCGCGGGCACCACGGTCTCCTCGGCGAAGGCGGCGGTGCCCAGGCCCGGGTAGAGCTCGGTGGCGTCGGCGGCGAGTCGGGCGTACGGGGCGTTCGCGGCGAGGCCGGAGTGGGCGCACAGCCAGGGCTCGGCGAGCCCGCAGAAGTGGCAGTCCCCGCAGGACGGCGCCCAGTTGAGGACGACCGGATCGCCGGCAGCCACCGTGGTCACGCCGGGGCCGACCGCGGTGACGGTGCCCGCTCCCTCGTGGCCGAGGACGGCCGGGGCGGGCTGGCGCAGGGTGCCGTTGGACAGCGAGAGGTCGGAGTGGCAGACGCCGGCGGCGGCGAGTCGGATACGGACCTGCCCGGGGCCGGGCTCGGGCAGGTCGATCTCGGTCACCTGGAGCGGGGCGTTGACGGCGGGCAGTACGGCGGCGCGGACCACAAGGACTCCTCGGTGCGCGGGGCGGCGGGCGGGACGGGCGGGCCTCGTGGCGGGGGACGCTGTGGCCCCCGCCGCCCGGCAGGATCAGAACTGCAGCGA